>JAGRPD010000364.1 GCA_020439875.1 Verrucomicrobiales bacterium | reverse complement strand
GCAACCCGGGATCCTCGGATGGAAAACAATATCGCCTCCCGCGATCAAGGTGCTGGGACGATTTGCACGGCGTCGATGTGGACGTTGCCGTCGGCACCTTCTGTGCGGAAAACGACGGCAGCTTCTTCCCCTGCATTGAAGGTGAAGGTGCCGAGACGGTGGGCTCCATTTGGAGTGCCGGCTGGTTGAGTCTGATTCACGGTGAGGCTCTTTTCTCCCTCCGCACTCAGCACACTGACCGGCGTGTTGGTGGCCCGGTTAGCATGCGGTTGCCAGAAAACGAGGACGTCATAGCGTCCGGTTTCTTTGACAGCAAAGGCAAAGCGCGCGCTCGCACCAGGGGCGCGGGAGTACTGATAGTGCTGCCCCACGTAGGGTCGTAGGCCCTCGCCACTGGCCCACTTGCCGGTGAGATCAGCGTCTTCTTCATCGATGACGATTCCTTCCAGCGAGGCAGGATTGATGGTGTCTTGCACCACCGGAGGCAGCGCCTTGGCATCGGCCGGCAGATAAAGATCGCCCTCCAAACTATCGCGCCGCATGGCCCCGGGTTCGGTCATGAGGTTCTTCAAGATATCCAGATACTGATCGTACACACCCCGAGGCGTGGTGTGATGGCGCACACAGATCCAGGCCGCCTTGCCCACCACCTCGCCAAACATGCCGCAGGTGCGCATCACGCGGATGCTGCCCAGCGCCCACCGATCCACCGAGATGCAGCGGCCCGCCATGAAGAGATTGTCGATGTCCTTCGAATACAGGCAGCGATAGGGCACCGGATAGCCGTTCTTGCGATCGGTGTGCTTGCCAAATTCCGCCCGGGAGATGAAGGGATTGTCAGGAAACTTCCCGGCGTACTGCTCCTTCGGATAATGCAGATCCTGATCCCACGTCGTCGGCACACAAGCGTCGTCGTAGATTTTGCCATCCACCATTTCCTGACCTTGGAGGATCACATCTCCCAGCAGACGACGACTCTCCCGCGGGCCACCGATGTAGGCCATCCAGACGAAATCGTAGTCCTTGTAGGTCTCCGGCGCGCTGCGTTTCAACGTTGAAATGGCCCCATACACCGCCCGGAAGTTCCAGTCACGGATGCGCTCCAGACCCTGGATGGGATCTTGATCAAACCCACTCTCCCAGAACCACTCCCCGTGGCGATAGTCGTGGATGTCCTCCGCCGGCACATAACCCGGATCATAACCCGTCAAGTTGCTCTTGTTTTTCACGCCGTAGGGCTCCATCGGGCGCGGCTCGGGAAAGTCGCCCATTTCCAACGGCAACGCCCAGGGTGTCTCAGGCCAGGGTTTGGGATCCGCTGTCTTTTTGATGACCCACATGTTGCTCATGCCCATGCGACCTTTTTCCTCCTGGAGAAACTCCGCGCCGGCCAGCGCCCCGACATTGCCGTGACCCGTGCAATCGGCAAAAAAGCGACCCCGAAATCGCGTCTCGGTCCCCTTCATTGTGTCCAGTCCGGTGACGGACCGCAGGTGATTCTTCCCGTCCATCTCGACGCGATACACATAGGTGTTGAGAAACAGATCGAGGTTCTTTTCCGCGCGGGCCACCTGCTCCTTGAGGGCATCGTTAAACTCCGCCGGATCAGCCGCCGGACTGTTGCTGGCACGATCCGCAAACTCCTCGACGATCTCGCCCAAATGCGGATACAACCCCCGGCGCGTCCCGCCCTGAGCCCAGACTTGGATCTCGCTGGAGCCATTGCCACCGAGCACGGGACGATCCTGAATCAGCGCCACCTGGATGCCCTGACGTGCCGCAGAGATGGCGGAGGCCAATCCCGCGTAGCCACCCCCGATGACGACCAAATCGTACTCTGCCGTCTCCGGCGGCACCTCGGGAAGTCCGCTCGCCTCACGCCGCAAGGCATTGACAGCCGCCAGCTCCACCGGCGGTTCGAACTCGAGATCCCGCGTCAGCAGGATGGCATCCACCCGGCCCTCCAGCCCCGTCAAATCGTGAAGTTCCAGCTTCGCGGCCAGACCACCGCCCACATCCACCACGCCGCCGTCTTCCCAGGTCCAGTCCGTGCCTTCATCGCCAAAATCTTTGCCCAGCGGCTGACCGGCCACCGTCATCTGAAAGCGCCCCGGAGATCCCTTCGCCTGCCAGGGAGCCACCCAATCCTTGGTGCGAACCCAAACCCGATACTTGCCCTCCGCCGGGACCTGCACCGTGGTGGTGGCATCCGCCACGGGCGAGCCCAGGCCGTGTGCCAAAAGGTAGGGAGAGCCCATGATGCCGATGAACTGAGTATCCACCTTCCATCCGCCCCGATCTTGAAACGACTCTGCTTCCACCCAAACATGTGGAGATTCCCCCAGGACGGGCGAGCTGAAGCGGGCGATAGCGAGGGCGAGAACAAAGAGTCGTGGAATCATCGTACTGAGAGGGTTGGTCGGAGCGGCGCACCGGAAACGGCCCACGCTCCACAGGAGAAGGCGCATCCTGGACCCGAAAACTTTCCTCCGCCATCAGGAATCCACCTTCCAGCCCCCCCACCACTCAGCCGGTGAAAACTCTTCGCGCTCGGGGAGAATCCAGTCCATTTCAATCCGAGCCACCTCTTTGAGGCCTCAATCGGGAAAACGGTTTTTGGAATTCACAGTGGAGGGGTCGGGGTGATTCTTGCACAAAATCGGCGGTCGTGCTATGCGTGCCACATGCGTCCCGAGAAAATGAAATACGTGCTGCTGGCGGCGGACATGGAACGCGCGGTGGCGTTTTATCGGGACACTTTTTCTCTGGAGGTATTGATGCAGTCTGCCTGGTGGTCGGAGCTGGGCTATGGAGACGCCATCCTCGCCCTGCATGGTGGGCACGACCGCAGCCGCAATCCCACGGGGCTGAGCCTGCAGTTTGACAGCGTGGTGGACGCCGCGCGGCGCATTGAAAAGGCGGGCGGACGCATCCTCGACTTCCCCAGGCAGCGCGAGGGCGAGCCGTTGCTGCTGGGCACCTGCCTAGACCCCGAGGGAAATGAGTTTTTCATCACCGAAATGCTTCACCCCAGTCAGGGATGACCCCAGCTCCCGATTCAGCAAATCCTTCAATGTCAACTCTTTCCCGAACTTCGACCTCGGAATTGCAGCTTGACGGCGGCCCGCAAATGGCGATTGATTCCCGCTCTTGTCTGGGAACTTCCCTATGATGGAGTGGGAACATATCATCTGGTTCACCTGTTACGTACTGGTCTTTGCTGGTCTGTCGATCTTCGGCGCGCACCGGATCAAGATCCTGTACTACTTTTGGAAGCATCGGCAAAATGAGCCGATGGCGCCTCGCCGTTTCGACGAGCTACCCCGAGTGACGGTGCAATTGCCGATCTTCAACGAGCTGCACGTGCTGGACCGGCTGCTGCAATCGGTGGCGGAGCTGGACTACCCGCGGGATCGCCTGCAGATCCAGGTGCTGGACGATTCCACCGATGAAACGGCTGCTGCAGCGGCGGCTAAAAGCGAGGAACTGCGCCAGAGCGGTTTGGACATTCAGTACCTGCACCGCACGGATCGCAGCGGTTTCAAAGCGGGTGCCCTCGACGCCGCGATGGCAGGTGCCACCGGAGAATTCATCTGCATTTTCGACGCGGATTTTCAGCCCGCGCCCGATTACCTGCAAAAGCTGATCCACCATTTCACCGATGAAAAAGTGGGCATGGTGCAGGCGCGCTGGGGTCACATCAACCGCGACTACTCGCTGCTCACCAAGCTGCAGGCCCTGTTCCTGGACGGCCACCTCGTGCTGGAGCAGTCCGCCCGCAGTCGCGAGGGCTACTACCTCAACTTCAACGGCACCGCCGGCATCTGGCGCGCCAGCGTCATCGCCGACGCGGGCGGCTGGCAGCACGACACGCTGACGGAGGATCTGGACCTCAGTTACCGCGCCCAGCTCAAGGGCTGGAAGTTCATTTACCTGACGGATGTGGTGGTGCCCGCCGAACTACCGCCGGACATGGACAGCTTCAAGTCCCAGCAACATCGCTGGACCAAGGGCTCCATCCAGGTTTGCAAAAAGATCCTCGGCGACATCTGGCGCAGTGAGGTGCCGCTGCGCAACAAGATCGAGGCCACCGCCCACCTCACCTCCAACTTCGCCTACATGCTGACGCTGTGCACGCTGGTGCTGATGTACCCGGCCAATTTCGTGCTCGGCAGCTCCTGGCAAAAGGCGGTGTTTGTCGATATTCCGGTCTTCTTGTTCGCCTCGCTGTCGGTCATCATGTTTTACCTCGTGGCCCAGGGCGCGCAGAAAAAGGGAGCCTGGATCAAGGCCCTGCCCTACCTGCCCGCCTTGCTTGCTCTCGGCATCGGCATGTCGGTGAACAACGGCAAGGCCGTGATCGAGGCGCTGTTCAACCGCCAGTCCGACTTCGTGCGCACGCCCAAGTTTGGGGTGGAAAACGAGCGGCCCGCGCAGAAAAAAGCCGTGCGCTACAAGGCCGGACGCTCCCTCAGCCTGTGGATCGAGGTGGCCATCGTGCTCTACTTTGCCGCCATGATCGCGCTCGCCATCAGCCGCGGGCAATGGATGTCGCTGCCATTCCTCGCCCTGTTTTTCGGGGGCTTCGGCTACGTGGCCTGGGGCTCGCTGAACAAGCGCTTTGCCCTGCAGCCCGCGCCGGTGACGGCTTGACCTCGCCGCGCACCACCACCCGGCACGACGCCGCCGGGCGATGCTTCAGCCGAGCAGGAGCATGCCCCTTTCATCAAACTCAAACGGCTCCGCCCAGGCCACCTCCCAGAAGTAGCCGTCGGGATCCGCAAAGTAACCGCTGTACCCACCCCAAAAGACATCCTGAGCGGGCTTCACCACCCGACCACCCGA
>JAGRPD010000363.1 GCA_020439875.1 Verrucomicrobiales bacterium | reverse complement strand
GGCACGCCCCCCCGGCGGTCACTGCCCGCCTCTACAGGCACGCCCCCCCCCGGCGGTCACTGCCCGCCTCTACAGACTCGCCCCCCTTCGCGGTCATTGCTCGCCTCTACAGACACGCCCCCCCGGCGGTCACTGCCCGCCTCTACAGACACTCCCCCCAGGCGGTCACTGCCCGCCTCTACAGCCACCATCACCCAGTCACCCCCTCGCCTCCCCCAGCGCACCCATCAGCTCCGCCAGTTCATCTTCCAAATCTTCCCCGGGCAGCAGGGTCGCGCGCACTTCTTCTTTTACGATCAGACCTAAGCGACGCTTCATGCGGCTCACGGCCACCCGCACGGTTCCTTCGCGCATTTTCAGTGTGGCCGCTGCGGCAGCCGTCTCGCCATTGCCCGTTAGCAACGGGCAGAGCGCTTCGAACACCGCGCTCTGATCGCGCTCCGCATACTCGCCGCGCAGCCTTTCCATGCTCTGCTCCAGCAGCGCGCAGGCCCAGCGATGATGATAGGCTTGCTCCGGCGTTTCTAGTGCCGCCACCTGCCAGCGTCCGCTGCGCTCGCCGTCCTCGGCATGGATCGAGACTTTTTGATACCCGCCGCTGCGCTTGGCCGCCATGTGCGCCCGATGCTGGCTGGCCAGAAAGCGCCTGAACGCCGCGATCAGGTAACTGCGCAGTCGCCCCTTTTCCGAATCTGCTCGATCAAAGACCCCCTGTTCCAAGATCGCCGCCATAAAAGATTGCACCGAATCCTCCGCATCCTCGGGTTTCTGGCCCTGACGCCGCGCAAACACATACAGCGGAGTCCAGTAGATCTGGCAGAGCTGCCCCAGCGCCTCCCGCCGCGTCTCCTCATCCGTGGTCTCACTGCCAGCCTGCGCCACCAACGTCCAGCGCGTGGCATGAAAGGAGGACGTTTTGGAGGGAGTCATCGGCGGCATCTTGAAATCATTCTCATCTTTTTCCGTAACGCTTTGGGTGTCCAGTGCGAAGAAACCCGCATCCCGAAAAATCGATTTGGATTCCTCCCCACCCTCTCCCTAATCTCTCGTCCATGAACTCACTGCTTACTGACGACACCACACCGCCGCCCGAAATTGCGGGTCATTCTCCAGGCACCTTGCTGAGGACCGCCATCGAAGCTGCCCGCACCGGCGGCAGCGCCACCGGTACCGGCCCGGGAAACTGGGAGCCGCCCCTGCCGGAGGAATTGGCCGAGCTCATGGATGGCTACCAGATCACTGGCATCATTGGCCGCGGCGGAATGGGAGCCGTTTATCGCGCCATCCAGACCAGCCTGGACCGGCAGGTCGCCGTCAAAGTCCTGCCGCCCGAGGTGGGAGCCGATCCCGAGTTCGAGGCCCGTTTCCGGCGCGAGGCCAAGGCCATGGCCAAGCTCAATCACCCGAACATCGTGCAAATTTACGACTTCGGCCTGACCCGCGCCGGCCACCACTACTTTGTCATGGAGTATGTGGATGGCACCGACCTCCACCAGCTCATCCGCTCCGGTCGCCTTGACGCTGATGGTGCTGTCAATGCCGTCAGCCAGATTTGTGACGCCCTCGAGTACGCCCACACCGAGGGTTACGTGCATCGCGACATCAAACCCGCCAACATCTTCCTCAACTCGAAGGGCATGATCAAAGTGGGCGACTTCGGTCTGGCCAAGCTCATCGACGGCACCACGGAGGTCTCTCTTTCCGAACAAATGGGCCTCACCCTGCCCGGCATCGCCATGGGCACGCCCAACTACATCGCGCCCGAGCAGCTCGCCCTCGGTGGCGTCGTCGATCATCGGGCTGATATCTACAGCCTCGGCATCATGTTTTACGAAATGCTGACGGGCGAGATCCCGCGCGGCCACGTCCGCCCGCCCAGCCAGAAGGTGAAGACCCTGGACGTCCGCATCGATGGCGTCGTGTTCAAAGCGATGGAGACCGACCCCGCCGACCGCTACCAAACCGCCACCGCCCTGCGCACCGATGTCGAAGGCATCCGCACCACGCCGCCACCGAAGCGGAACGCGGCCGCCCCATCCAGCGCGTCCCGCTCCGAGCCGCAGGCGGGGAAAAAATCTCCCGCCACCCTGGCGGCGATGATCGGCGTCCCGGTCCTCGGCCTGGTGGTCGGCCTGGGGTGGTTTTGGGGAGGGGAAAAAGACGACGCCTCGAGTCCCTCCGAATCCACCCGAAACATCGACAAGATCGCCGAGATACCCAAACCTCCCAGCCAGATCCCGCCAGCACCTCCCTCAGCCAATACCGCCCCCTCATCTGAAAACTCCCAACCCCCAGCTCTCACCCAGCCCTCCCAGCCTGACGAACCACTGACCTTGGAAAAGTTTCTCGCTGCGGAACCGATTTTTAGACCGGACCCGAGTTTTCCCCTGTCTCAAAACGATCTGTCACTCACCGCCAAAGAGGTGCAATTTTTCGACGATCACGGCAAGGCGAAACACGACCATGAGTTCAAAGTTTTGGACAATGCGAGGATCCAGTTTGCCTACTCGACCAGCCAGAGCGTCACCGTGACGTTCGCGCCGGATTTTCGCCACCTGCGGCGCTCCGATGGGGAGCAACCCACCTATACCCTCCACTACCTCCGCAAACCTGCCGCCCTGCCCATCGCCGCCTTGATCAAGCTGCGGGAAGACTTCAGCGCGCCTGGCAAACTGGAAGTCATCGGTCCGGCTGTTGATGCGGATTTCCTCCGAACTGCCGAGGGAATCGACGACTTCACCCAAGTCGTCGCCACCTTCTCGCGCAGCGGTAACTCGCTCAGTTGGTGCGCCCTCCGAGCCAATGGAGAGGTCTTTTGGTGCCATCAGGACGGCCCGCTCGCAAAAGACGTGGCCTTGATCCGCCGCTGCCACAATGAGGGATTTTATCTGCTGCACCCCGATGGGCATGTTTCCACCACGGGAACGGGGGTGATCTCCCCACCCTCTGCGGACGACCGCTTCATCGATGTCACCGGTGGAATAGAGCATGGCATTGGCCTGCTTGCCGACGGCACCGCCAAGACCTGGGGAACCGTTTATCCCGAGTGGAAGATTCCAAAAGGGGCGTTGGAGAACGTGGTGGAAATCGCCGGCACCCGTTACGGAGCCATGACCGTCACCGCCGACGGACTCGGCCACGTCTGGGGGCGCAACGGCGCGTCGAAGACCCTCAAGGGTGGACCGGATGATCCCATCGTTCGCGTTGTGCCGGGATGGACGGATCCCAATGTCACGGTTTTCATGACGCGCTCGGGTGCATTACGGGATTTGCAAGGCTTGGACACCGAACTCCCCTCTGCCGCCCTCAACATCGCCTACCTTGGCAATCGGGTCTTGATTCAAGATTCCAACAGACACTGGGAAATGGTGGGCGAAAACGCCACTCCCATCCCCGGTCTCCACGACTTCATCAGCGGCCACACTTTCGCCGCCAAATCCAACGATCGCCTCGCCGCTGCCCTCCGGATTGTTCCCGTTGGAGTCAAGGCTTCAGTCGCTTCGACACCCGCTCTATCAACCGCACCCACCAGCGTCCCTGCGGGCCGCCTCCACGTCTTCGGTACGGTGAGTGAGGGCTCAGGGAAAATCGTTCCCGCTCCCCAACCCGACGGAAGCTCGGACTACATCGCAATCGAGACTGGCCTCTCCGGCTGGCTGGCCATTCGGCGGGACGGGACTTTGGAGGTCAATGCTGTCCGCAATGAAGACAAACTCTCCTTTCCAATTGGTGAGGTGGATGCAAGAGGCCTTTCCAATCGCCAAGCAGTCTTACTCGAAAACGGCAGCCTGCGGTTTTGGAACGCAACCTATGCGGACCGAATCGGCGAAACATCCAATGTGCGTTTTTTCGACAGTGTCTTTCGGAACACCACCGCCGTCTTTCGAGACGGAAGTTTGAAGGTCTGGAACACTGCAGCTGAGGAATCAGCCCAAGAAAGGACATTCTCCGCCCAAGATGTCGGCGAGGTGAGAAGCGTCTGCGCGGGGAATTTTGGCGTTTCGCTTCTTCGCACCGACGGCTCACTGCTTTTACTCGGCTTGAACACCAAGCCCTATCAACCCCACCGCTCCGAACACTTCATTGAAGTGGATGATGTCACCAACGGGTTTCTCGGACTGACCAACGATGGCCGGATTCTTTACTGGGGAGACAAGCAGCTTCCCTTTCATGTGCCCGAAAACTTGCCTCGCGCCACAGCATTGCGCACGGGCCCCCAAATCGCCGCCATCCGAAAGGAAGATGGATCCTGGATGGCGTGGGCCACACCCGAATATGAGGGAGCATCCCGTTCGGTTGTTGAGAAAATCGCAACGCTCAAGGATGTCGTGGATCTCTCCGTGTCTGCGGACAAGGGCAACTATGCGTTGGTGGCATGGATTGAACCCGTTGAAGCCCAGTCCCGGATCGCAAAGGAGAATCAACCCAGCGAAGCCCAACCACTCGCAGCCGACGACCCCATCGCCAAAATCGACGCCGCCTTCTACGACCAGTTTGAGCCCGCGGTGCAGCGCCCCCATTGGGAGGCCGTGAAACGCCTGGACGGTTTCATTGAAGCCGCCTTGGAGAGGGAGCGCTTGACCGCCGTGAAGGCCGGGGATTTGAATTCCGTCCTGGCTTGGAAGACTGCCATCGAAAGACTCAAAAGCGGCCAAGGAGTCCCATCCGAGGCCGACCTCGCCGCCGAGAAACCGCCCGTGAAACGACCTGCCAAACTGCTCGGCTTCTACCAAACCTACCGCGCCGAGCTGGCCAAACTGGAAACCGCCCGCGACGCCAAGCTCAAACCCCTGCTCGACGCCCGGACTCAAGCGCTGCAAAAGCTCGAAGTCGAGCGCACCCAGGCGGGCGATCTCGACACCGCCCTGCGCGCCAAAGCCGCCCGCGAGACCCCCATCAATCCCAACGCCCCGCGTCCGCAGAGTGGCACCGGTTTGCAACCGGTGA
>JAGRPD010000682.1:9230-14892 GCA_020439875.1 Verrucomicrobiales bacterium | reverse complement strand
GTCGGAATCGTCCTCGGCCATGGGGAGGAGCTTAGGAGGAAGCGCGTGACGAGTGAAGAGGAAAATTGGAAGGTTCGGAAAAGGGCGAGGTGGAGATGGAGGGTCTCAGCTGCTAGGTGTCAGCTTTCGGCTGAGCCTCACTCTCATAGAGGCGGAACAGGCCGGAGTGATCCAACTCGCCGAGTCCAGCCTCATGCACCAGCGTCTCCCATTGAGCCCGGCAGTTGTCCAGCGTCGGTGAGTGAAAGCCGGTGGCTTGGGCCAGCTCGGTGATGAGGCGGACGTCTTTTAATTGGAGCACGGCTCGGCCTCCGGGGGCAAAGTCACGCCGCAGCATGCGGTCTCCGTGTAGCTCTAATATGCGGCTCTGCGCAAAACCCCCGAGCAGGGCCTGGCGGACCCGAGCGGCATCGACGCCCGCCAGCTCCGCGAGTCGCAGCGCCTGGGCCACGGCGTCGATGGTCTGGGCAACGATGAGTTGGTTGGCCAGCTTCGCGACTTGTCCGGCACCGATCCCGCCGACGTGGGTGACGGTTTTTCCGACGGTCTTCAACACGGGGAGCGCACGGGAAAAATCGGCCTCGGAGCCACCGGCCATGATGGTGAGGCTGGCGTCGCGGGCTCCGACCTCTCCTCCCGATACCGGCGCATCCACCCAGTGCGGCACTCTTTTCGCGAGGCGTTCCGTCGTCGGCACTCCGGTGGTACCAAAGTCGATCACCAAAGCGGAGGGGTGCAGCCTGGAAAGGAGACCGCCGGTGCCGGTGACGATTTCTTCCACCACGGAGGGCAGAGTGAGGTTCAGGCAAAGGATGCCGTCCGCGACGCGATCGGCGAGGTCCGGAAGGTTGGCGGCGCGGTGCAGGCCCTGGGCTTCAGCGACGGCCAGGGCAGGCTCACTGCGGTTCCACACCCAGACCTCTGCACCTGCGGCACCCAGATGCTGGGCCATGGGTGCGCCCATGTGGCCGAGTCCGACAAATCCGATCCGTTGTCCCTGCAGTATGTTGCTCATGCGTCTTCCCCTTGCGTACGCTGGTGGGTCTCGTCAACCGCCGAAGTCCTCGAGGTACTCCTCCACGATGCGCTTGAGGGGTGGTGGGCTCGGCAGACCGAGTGCTGCTGCACGGGAGCCATCGACGGCCTCGGGCCATTGATCGACGATTCCCTGGATCCTTGAGTCGAAGGCATCATCAATTGGGCCCAGCGCAATTCCGCGTTCGGCGGCCACCTCGTTCAAGGTTTTTTCCGCTAGATTAGGTGTCACCGAGTGGGCGGGCAGCACGCAGGCGCGGTCGCTGCCGAGGCGTTGGGAGTCGAGTTCCGCCAGGGCGATCAGAGACTGCACCACCGTCCGGCTGCTCGTCATGGGATGGCGTTGGTCCCGCCGGATCGGCAGCAGGCAGGGCTCTCTGCGGAGCGGCTCGCGGAACATGCCGCTGGCCCAGCTGGAGGCGGCGGCGTTGGGGCGCCCGGGGCGGATGATGACGGTGGGCAGGCGGACGGAGCGACCATCGAAGTGGCCTTTGCGGCTGTGATCATTGAGCAGCATCTCGCATATGGCCTTGGTCATGCCGTAGGTCGTCTGCGGGGTGTGCTTGGTACGATCCGTGTTCACCGGCTCCATGCCGCTGCCACCGTAGCAAGCGATGCTGCTGGCAAACACCACCCGGGGCAACCCCGAGGCAGCCCGCGCCGCTTCGAAAACGTGGCGTCCGCCATCGAGATTCACCCGCAGCGCATCATCGAAGCGCTCCTCGCACTCCCCGCTCACCATGGAGGCCAGGTGAAAAACCACGAGGTCTGGAGAATCGCCCACCGAAGAGAAGACCGTGTCCCGATCACTGATGTCTCCCTCAATGAGGCGGACCCGAGCATCCTCCCAGCGGAGGTGAAATCGCGCATCGAGCAGGCGGACCTCATTGATCTCCGGGTCGCAGCCATCGGGAGTCCGCAGGACACCCCGTCGAAGCAGCTCCCGAGCGAGCTGAGAACCCAGGAATCCGCCGCCACCCGTGATCAAGATCTTCATATTCCCTCACGTAAGGCGGCTACGCCATTTCGGCAACTGGTGTTGCCTGGGGATGGGAAATCGGAATCTCTCCGGGCAAGCAGGACACGATGGAGAATAAACGAATGGCGTATTGGGTGCTCCAATGAAAGAGTTGTAAACGATTGAAAATCAACGAAAAAACAAATTTTTTATCTCAGATCCACAGATTGATGCTGATTGTGTCGGGAAAACTTTTTTCCAAAAAAGCAAAAAACGGAACAACAAAACGGGAATCACGCGGTTTCGATAAAGAATTGCTTTACAGTTGGGTTCATTTTTGGAATACATCGTCCCATACTGGAAAAAAATCAGCCTTTCCTCCAGTCGCTCACCATGAAAACGGTCTTCTCAACCTTGTGCCGCCTCCGTCGTCAAGCCACCCATGTCACAGCGGTGGCCGTTGCTTTGTGCTCGCTTTCGGCTCGAGCCCAGACGCTGTATTGGGATCCCGACCTCACGGCTGCAGGGAACGATGCGCTGACCGGCGCGGGTTTGGGGGGATCTGGTTCTTGGAATACGTCTGTAGCCAACTGGTGGGACACAGCTGCGATGACAGCTTGGGCGAATAGCGGAGCGGAGCAGGCCCTTTTCAGCGGACTTTACACGCCAGGAGTGCTGACGGCCCAAAACGTCTCACTCACTGGGTCAATCAATGCCAATCAACTTCAGTTTTGGCGTTCCGGTTATACCCTTTCCGGTGGGACGTTGAACCTGACGGGTACCAATCCGGCCCTTTTTGCAGCGACCGGTGAGTATGCAGACATTCAGAGTCAGATCGGTGGGACTGCTGGACTTTCGATGACGGGTGGGGGTGTGATTCGCCTGGCGGATGGCAACACCTACGCCGGGACCACAACGATCGCCGATGGCGCTTTGATCATCAGCAGTGCGACCGGTTTGGGCACGGACACGTCCGCAGTGGTGGTCACCGGTTTTAACACCGCTGTGGGGTCAACCAACCTAAAGAGCTACAATGGAGGAACCTTGGTCCTAGACGGGACGTCGGGTGGTTTCACCTTCGGACGTGATTTGAGTCTGCAAGGGCAGGGGGGAATCGCACCCTATGGAGCAGCGCTCGTCAGCACCGGTGTGAATACCCTTAGCGGAACGGTGACCATGGGCAATCCCTACGGCACGACCTTTCTGAACACCCGGATGATCGCCGCAGACGGCACTCTGAATATTTCAAACGGACTGGTGGTGCAGGGAGCCGCTACTACCACGATCAGCAGTCTTGGTGGAACCAACCAAGCTGGCGCAAGCTTTTACAACGTGCTGGGAACTCTGTCCGGAACGGGTACCTTGGAGGCAAGTGGCGGCGGCACTCTCTTCCTCAACCCTTCGGATTCCTCAGGCTTCTCGGGAACCGTGCGCGTGAGTGCTAGTGCGGCGAGTGGGCAGAGTGTGGTGCGGATTGATTCCCCAAACGTGTTGGGTACTCGCACAGCGACGGGAACAAGTTCCGTGATCGACATGAATGGTGGTGTGCTGGCAGTGCTGATGGACAATCCTTCGGTAACAGTCGCTGGCGGGAGCGCGGCCAACGTCTATGGTCGTACCTCCAGTACCTTCTTTGCCGATCACACACCGAACAGTTCGGTCAAGGACCAGACAGTAACCTTTGGCCAACTGGCGTTTGAGGATAACCTCACGATAACTTTCAACAGCCGGAACGGCTATGGCATGACCTTCGGAGCCGCCCCAGTCGTCGGTTCCGTTGCTGGCGACAACAACTCCACTTTCACCAACAACCTCCAAGGCGGTGCTCAACTGACCTTCGTGGGCAACTTTTGGAGCAATACAAACAACGGTGCAGCGCGGACGATGACCATTGGTGGCAATGGAAACACCACGATCAATGGAAACATCATTGCCAGCTCGGCTGCCTATGACCATATCCTGACTAAAACCGGAACCGGAACCCTGACGCTTTTGGGTACGGCATCCACGCTCGACGGAGCTGTCAACGTCAATGGTGGCACGGTCGCCATCAATGACTGGCGTGCGATCACCAACAATACGTCGGCCGTCAACATTGGCACAGGCGGCACCAGTGCCACGCTGGCTGTTGTCGGCAACAACGTGAATCAAACCAACCTCACCACCAGCAAGGTCATCAATCTGGCCGGCACCACCGGTGGGGCAACGATCCTAGCCAATCAAACGGGTACAAGTCCGGGCATCATCATCAACTCCGACCTAACGGCCACGGGTGGCGGATCCAAAACGTTGACGCTGGCCGGCACGAACTTGGCTTCAAACACGATCAATGGGGTGATTCCCGATAATTCGGCGACCAATAAAACGTCACTGCTCAAATACGGCCCCGGAACTTGGGTGCTGGCCGGTTCCAATACATACACCGGAACCACCACCATCGCCGATGGCACTCTGCGCGTGTTGGCCAATGGACCGACCTCCACGGTCATCGCGGACGCTTCGAGTTTGGTCTTCAACGCGAGCAACGTCTATGCTGGCGGTACGCTTGAGTTTCTCGGCCAGGCCAGTGCCAACAACGTGGAGACGCTCGGAAGCTTGGTTCCCACCAACGGCTCGGGTACAGTCAAACTCGTCCCCGGAAGCGGAGGCACCGCTTCGCTAGTCTTTAGCAGTTTGGGAACGGTAGGGTCAGGAGGGACGGCCAACCTTGTTGCTCCGACCGCCAACGATACCTTCTCCTTCACCACCGCCCCGGTGACCGGCAACATCGCCAACGCGGGATTGTATTACAACGGATCAGACTTCGCCTTCATCCCTGGAGCCGGTCTTGCAGTGCGCGCGCCGAACTACGCCACCGATCCGGATTTTGCCACCAGCGCGACCGCTTTGACCGCTGGCAGCAGCAACGAAATCACTGGCAGCTTCACCACGCCGGGAGCGGTTGCGATTGATTCGCTCAAAATCGACGGTAGCCAAACACTCACTTTGGGGGGGAACCTCACCATTCGAACCGCAGCGGGTAGTACAGCGTCGGGTGGTATTTTGCAGACAGGCGGCATTGGCACTATCACGGGTAACTTCGGTGTCGGAACCTTGGGCAGTGGCACCACCGTGATCCGTGTGGATCAGGCCACAGATGAATTGACCATTGAATCCAATATGAGTGGAGCGGGCGGCATCACGAAATCGGGTGCTGGCATGCTCCGCCTGGCTGGTACGAACACTCAAACGGGAACCATTTCCATCAACGAAGGCACCATCCGTCTCGCGAGTGGCGGCTCGTTGGGAGGCCTAGCTGCTTTGACGATTCGTCAAGATGCAGCGCTCGAACTCAACGGCGTAACGCCCAGCAACAGCATCGCAGCTTACAACAACAACGGCACCATCCGCAACACCAGCGCGACCACGGACGTCACTCTTACCGTGGGTGGAAGTAATGGAACTGGGACCTCTTATGGTATCGTTGAAGACGGCGGCTTGGCCAAAATCAACCTGGTGAAAATCGGCACGGGCAACCAAAGCTGGCTTGGTCTGAGCACTTACACGGGCACCACCACCATTGGCAGCACCGGCATCGTGAGCATCAACAACTTGCAAAACGGAGGCGACGCTTCTGGCATTGGTGCTTCCAGCAATGCGGCATCCAATTTGATCTTCAATGGCACCAGC
>JAGRPD010000682.1:0-9179 GCA_020439875.1 Verrucomicrobiales bacterium | reverse complement strand
CTGTTTACCTTCGATGGCGGTGCCAACGGCGGTGCTCGCATCCAGTCCAATGGTGTCAATGGTGCCACCAGCAGTTGGACAAACACTGGAACCTTGGCTTTCGGTCCGAATGCGACCAACAATCCGCAGAGCCTTGTGCTCGGTGGTGGTTCCTCCGGGGACAACCGCTTCTTCCCAAACATTACTGACAACTCGGCAGGGACGGGCGCTGCGACCTCCGTTTACAAGGCCGACAGCGGCGTGTGGTACTTGATGGGGACCAACACTTACTCCGGCGTGACCGAACTACGAGGCGGAGCGCTGTATGTCGAGGATGGGGTGAGTCTCCCTACCGCTTCAAACTTGGTGTTTAACGGCGGTGTGGTAGCTACGACCGGACTCTTGAGCCGCACGATTGGAACTGGAGCATCTCAGATGAGTTTCGCTTCGTCGGCAACCACCGCAAACTTTCGTGGTGGCTTTGCTGCGGGCGGCTCGAAGCTCACGGTGGATTGGGGTTCTGGCAATGTGTGGGGAAGCACGGCTAATTTCATCTCTGACGGTGATGGATTGATTTTCGGTGCTGCGAACGGCCAGACATCGGTCACCAAGGCCGACGTTGAACTCGTCAGTGACTTCTCTTTGGGAACCGCAACGGGAGTTGATTCCACCGGATTGTCCTACTCCCTAGCCAATAGCAGCAGCACCGTTACCGTTGGAAGCACCGCCGGATTGGTGGTCGGTCAGGCCTTTTCCGGAACCAACGTTCCCGCCGGGGCCTACATTGTCAGCATCAATAGCGCGACTCAGTTTTCGCTGAGTGCCAACACTGGTAGCACCGCTGCAGGTAGTTTTACAAACGGTGCCACGGTCGGTGGATCACTCCGCACGATCCGTGTGGATGACAACGGCAACATCGGTGCGGATTTTGCGACCCTCAGCGGAGACATCTCGGGCACAGCCGGAACGGGTATCCGAAAGATGGGAAGTGGCATCCTTGTGATGAATGGCGACAACAGTTACAGCGGGGAAACCAATGTTTTCCAGGGAACCCTCGTCGTTGATTCGCTGGGCAACAGTTCAGGTTCTGGCACCTCCAGTCTGGGTACGGAAGTCAATGCTAACCTGGATTCGAATGCACTCACCCTGGGCAACGGCAGCACGGGAGCGGGGATCCTGGAATACGTCGGTGAAGGTGAAACCAGTGACCGCAAAATTCGACTGAACACCACGACGGGAAACACCCAGATTCATGCCGATGGGGTGGGACCTTTGATCTTGACCAACGTCGCCAACGACATGGTTTCCGGAGCCAAGGCGCTCTACCTGCGGGGCGTCAGTGCCAGCACCAACATGATCACGAGCCAGCTTTCGGACAATGGTGGTGCGCTTAGCCTCGTGATCGACGGCTCCACGTCCTGGGTGTTGACCAACTCGGGCAACAATTACACTGGCAACACCACCGTCAGCGCCGGTGCTCTCGGTATCGGCAGTGACACCGCCATCGGCGGAAATCTGGTACTGAGCAATGGCAGCATCTTCGCCTACGGTGCAGACCGCACGATCGCAAACAGCGTTCAGCTCGCCAACAACACCTCCACCTCTTTCATTGGTGATTATAGCCTCGACTTTACGTCTCCGCTTCAGCTCTTGGCGAGTGCCAACAACGTTAGCCTCAACAACTCAATCGCAGATGGGGAGACTCTGACTTTTTCAGCCGGAGTGACTGCAAACTCCCTCACTGCCAATCGAGGCTGGACCATTGACGGCACGGGAACCACCATCATTGATGGCGACTTCACAAGCTCGACGGCGTTTGGTGTCGCCCTCACCAAAACGGGAGATGGTGTTTTCCAGCTCAATGGTACCGGATCCAATTTTAACCAAGGCAATGCGACCATTGATATTGACCGCGGCACCTTGCGCATCGGTGGCAATGGCGTCATCCCCGATGGGACTGGCTACGGCAACGTGGTGATGTCTCCGGACCTCGTCAACGGTGACACCGCGATTTTGGATCTCAATGGATTCACTGAGACCATCAACGGATTGACCATGAATACCGATGGCACGGCCATCATCGACAACACCTCTGCCACTGCGGCATCATTGCTCTTTGGTGGCAATGATCAAGCTGTGAGCATCGGTGGAGGCACGGGGGTTTACACCATTCAGAACAGTGGAGGGGGCGCTCTGTCACTGACGAAAATCGGAAGCAACACCGCTCTCATCCCAACGGGCGTGACCCTGGACTACACTGGCACGACCAACGTGACGGGCGGCACCTTCACCATTGCTTCGCCGGTCAATGGAACCACGGGCTTGAGTGCCACCAATAGCTCCACCCTGGCTCTGACCGGCGGGATCACCGATCCCAGCCTCGTCACCAGCATTGAAGTGGGTGGGGGATCGACCTTGAGCCTGCTCGATGGGGTGGGAAGTTCTCTTTCAAATCTGACCTCCTTGAGTCTCGGTAACACGGGAACCGGTACCGCCACGCTCAACCTCAATATTGGAGACGGAGCTACCGACTATCTCTCCCTGCTCACCCGGGGAACGCTCAATCTTGGGAACAGCGTGACCTTCAACATGACGGATGCGGGACTCGCTGCCAACACGACCTACACCCTGCTCAATATCGTCGATGGGGGCATCAATGCCTATGGCATCACCAACATGATGCAAGGTGCAACGCCGGGTGGATTTGATATGTTCACCTGGTTCGTCGATGACAACTATGTAAAACTGACGACGGGTAATCTCATTACCAGCGACCTTTACTGGCGTGGTTCGACCGACAACACGTGGAATGCGAACGTAAACAATTGGTCCACTGACAAATCCGGATCCCCCGCTGCGGTCTCCATTCCGGGTGCAGGTAGCAAAGTCTTCTTTGCTTGGGACGGCATCGGAACGGGACCGTTGACCACGACGTTGGAACAGAACTTTAAAGTCAACGCTTTGGTGTTTGAATCCGGCACCACCACGCCTTCATCGGTCACCATTGATCCAGGCGCGGTATCGACGAACCGAATTGAAGTTGCACCGACCAATGCAACGGACGGAATTTCGATCTCCGCAGGAGGTCCTTCCACTGTGACCATGTCTGCACCCGTGAAAATTGGTGCGGATCAAACCTGGAACGTCAGTGATGCGGGCTCCGTCCTGAGCATCGGCGCGCTCTTGGGTGAGGCTGACATCACCAAAACAGGTGCTGGGAAAGTGATCCTTCCTTATGCCTCGGATCCGACTTTCAACAGCGGCGTAACCTCAAATTTGGACATCACCGGCGGCACCGTGGAAATCCAAAATGTGGGTTCCCTCGGTAATCCCGTGAATTCCAATTTGGTGAACGTGACCGTCGGCACCGGCGGTGCGTTTTATTACAACGGAGCCAGTGGAACCGTTGCGAACCCGATTGAACTCGCCGGCGGTACCCTTTCCAGCGGCACAGGCACCACCACCTTCAGTGGGCCCATTGACATCAGTGCAAACTCCATCGTCAACATGGCGGATTCCAACGGAGCCCCAACGGCCACCGCTCGGAGCATCACAATGTCTGGTGTGGTTTCTGGATCAGGAACCATCACCGTGGACAGCAATAACACAGCGAGTGGAGGCAACCAAGTCGGCGGTACTCTGACCATGAGCAACGCGGGAAATACCTGGACCGGTGACCTTGCTTTCAACCGAGGCACGGTGACGCTAACCAATGCAGCGAGCCCGAGCTTTACCACCAATGACGTGACCTTTAACAGCTTTGGGCGCCTCATTCTGCAAGGGCTCAATGGGGCAACGCTCGATCATTCCGGAGACCTGACTTATGCGGCAGGAGCGATTGGCGAGTTCCAAGTGGACAACACGTCCAGTGCATTGAGCGCTGACTTCACCGTCAATCAAGACGGAGTCATGACGTTGGGGTCTGGAGGCACGGGAGGAACGGTTCGTTTCTACCTCGCGGATGCCTACAGCAAGTTGAACATCAACGGCGGGGTTGTGCTGGGTGGTACCAGCAGCATCTCGGTGGGTGGCGATGCCACGGGTGTGGTGGTGATTCCCAGTGTCATCTCCGACGGTGGCAGCGGATATGGACTCAATGTCAACGACGATGCCGGTGGTTGGAATACCACCGACCGCACGCTACGTTTGCTCGGCCTCAACACCTTCACTGGTAACGTGTCACTGGATTCGGGTGTTCTGGAATACGATACCGTGACAAACATTGCCGGTGGTGCCAGTGCTCTGGGAAGTGGTAGCGCGATCAATTTTACCAATTCCGCGACCCTCCGCTTCATCGGCACGACGGCGCAGAGCACCGATCGTCCCATCACCTCGACGGCGGGTGTGATCACGCTTTCTGCCAATGGAGATGAAGTGACGGACACCATCACTTATGCGGGCCCCATCACGGTGGGACCCACGGCGGATGGCTCACAGATCATATTGACCGGTGTGCCTGGACGCGAAGGGATCATCTCGGGGGGAATTAGCGAAACGGGAACAACCGCTGACATGACCGTCAATGGAGGAACCTGGACGCATGCAACGGGGACAAGCAATATTGGCGATGACATGGTGGTCACGGGTGCCGATACCATCTTCAACCTTGCAAGTGGTGTGTTTCAGGTGCGGGATGATTTCACGGTGCAGTTGGGTGCCAATTTGAACCTCAACGCTACAGGTGCGCTTTCCTTCAATACGGCGAGCTTGAGTGCGGACGCGTCCCTGCGTGCTGTCTCGGGTGCAACCATCACGATCAATGCGACCGACGCGATCAACCCCACACAGTTTGATGGACTCCGTATCGGTGTGGATGCGGATGGTCTCGGCACGCTCGTTTTGAATGCCGATCAAACCGTGACAGAATTCATTCTCGGTAACCGCACCTTTGCCCGTGAGGGTTTGGTCGATGGAACGGGTACGCTGACGGTGGCAGGCAACCTGGATCTCTATGAGGGCACCATCAATGCCAATCTGGCCAGCACGGGCAGCACGGCCTTGGAAAAAATCGGCTCTGAGACGGTGACTCTGGCGGGGGACAACAGTGGACTGGCCTCCACCGGAAGCAGCATCGTCTATGCTGGAACGCTGGCCTTGGACTATACCGCGGACAACAACACCAAACTGCGTGCGGCTTCCGCTCTCGATTTGCGGGGTGGTACTTTGCAAATGATCGGCAACAATGGTGCAGCCACGACTCAAACCGTCGGCAGCCTTACATTGGCCTCTGGTGGTGCGAGCACGATCATCGTCGATGGTGGGACCGGACAGGAGGCTGTGTTGAACCTCGGAGCGATCACTCGGGGAAATCTTGCCTCGGATGGCACCATTCGTTTCGTCCTGCCGGACGGCACGCAGAGCGCCACCAACGGCATCACCACCACCAGCCCCAACAGCATCTATGGCTTGCTGGGAACGGGTGCCACTTCGACGGCGGATGCGGCTTACGCGACCGTTGAAGACGGCACCGGTCTCTGGTTTGCCACCAACGTGGGTGGCAACATCGTTCCTCTGGCCTCAACGGTGAACAACGATGTCACCAGTTGGATGATGGGAGATCACATCACCGACAGTGGCAGTGGATTCACTGGGACGGCAGCCTGCATCAACATCAACAGCCTGCGCTACGACGCAGCGGGTGGTTCGGATTTGGTGGTCAATGACGGCACTGACATTCGCATCGGCAGCGGAGGGATTTTAGTGACCAGCAATGTCGGCGGCACACCCACGATGATGGGCGGCAATTTGGTGACGGGATCGGGTGAGGTGGTGGTGACGCAGGAAAGCGCGCAGACCTTCCAAATTGGATCAATGATTGGCGGCACTCAAGCCGTCGTGAAGTCTGGCACGGGCACCTTGCTCCTTTCCGGATTGAACACTTACACCGGGGCGACGGACATTCAGTCTGGCACCCTGCAGGTGGGTGGTGGCAATGCCATTGGTGACAGCTCTCCCGTCAACTTGGCGACCTACGAAGACAGCACCTTGGAATTGCTGGCCGACGAAGTGATTGGCCGCCTGTCCGGTGGACAACGCCAAACCGATGATGACCACGGCGTGGTGGCGGTGAATGATCACGCGCTGACGATCGTGAACAGCGGTGCGAACACGACCTATTCGGGTGTCTTTACAGGCACAGGCTCCATCATCAAACAGGGGACGCACAACCTGAATCTCAATGGTATCAGCTCTGGATATACGGGTGTGGTGACCGTGGATTCGGGACTGTTGCAGCTGAGCGGATCTGGGCAGATCAACGCTTCGGTCATTCGAGTGAACAAAGGAGGTGCATTGCTTCTTGATAACAACGGAACCACGCGGTCCGGCACCAGGATCTTGGACACGACGACGGTGACGTTGGATTCTGCTGATGGCACTTACAATGGTCAAACCATTGTGCGCGGTCTTGCGATTCGGACCGATCAGAACGCCAATACGAGCGAGACAATCGGTACCTTGAATTTTGCGTCTGGAGCCAACTATCTGTCGGGAGAAGGGGATGTTGGAACAGGAACTGCGAGTTCCTACATCATTGCGGATGAATTTGTGCGATTGAACAACGCGACCCTGGCAGCGCGCGGACGCTCTCTGGGAGCTTCTTCGGGTGAACGAAACCAGTTCAAAATCGGCACCGCAGCAAATGAGACGGCCTTCATCAGCACGCTCGTGGGCGGTGGTGGTGCGGCGGGAACCAACACCATCAGTATCATTCCTTGGGCGATCGCTGCCGCGAATAGCGGGACCAACGGTGCGTTGACCGACGCTGACATGGGAAATTCTCTGGCCACCTATGTTGCGGGAACCGGCATCCGCCCCTTGGATTTCGCGACGGAATACAACACTTACTCGGCAGCAGCTGCGACGGAGAACGTCAGGGAATCGTTGACGGCGAACCTCACCGGACTTTCCGGCAAGACCGTCAACGCCTTGGTGATCAACGACAACACCACCGCTGCCTCCACAACCAACGTGACTGGCACTGGAAGTGGTCAGATGCTGACCAACACGAGCGGCGCATTCTTGTTCACGTTGAATACGGCTGCTACCGCCTCCAGCGCTCACTCAGTGGTGTTGGGTGGTTTTGACGACGGCATCGCCGTTGGTGGTGGGGAGTACGTCTTCCAGGTGGTGAATCCCAGCGCGGCGGCAAACACGGCGACTCTGGCGGCGACAATCTCCTCGCCGTTGGTTACGGCTGCGGACATTACGAAATCAGGCCGTGGACGGCTGGTCCTGAGCGGCGTGAACACCGCCGGTGGTGGTGCCAATCACACCACGCTGAACGAGGGGCAGTTGGAAATCTCCGATTTGGATAACATCGGTGGTAACACGGGTGGCCTGGTCTTCGCGGGCGGCACCTTGAGAATTGGTGCGGGTTTTGTGGACGATATCTCGACCCGCACGATTTCCGTGCTGACCGGTGGTGGCACGATTGACACGGCAGGCGTGAACATCACGGTGGCCAATGGTCTGGGCAGTGGCTCGGGGCCGCTCACCAAAACTGGTGCGGGTACGTTGACCATGACGGGCACCTCCACCTCGGCCTTGACCAATGTGGTCACCGTCACCCAGGGCACGCTGGAGTTGGCTCAGACCGCAGGTACGGCGATCGGTTCGGGTGGGTTGTATTTGCTCTCGACCGCCAATCCGACGACGGTGCTTTTCTCCGAAGGCAATCAGATCGCCGATAATGCACCGGTGACCGTTGAATCAACGGGATCGAACGGTGCGGTGTTCAACCTCAACGGCTTCACGGATACCATTGGTAGTTTGACTGTGACCGGAACAACGACAAACGGCAGCACGGTGCAAACAGGTTCGGGTGGCGTCTTGACGGTGACTGGCGACATCACGATGAACAACAATCGGAATTCGACAGGGAATACGGGACGTGAAGTGTTGATCACCGGAACGGGAACCCTGGGCTCTGCGGCACCGGACAGCGGCACTTTGGACCTGGGTGGGGCGGAGCGCACCATCACCGTCAATCGCACGGGAACCAACACCAACATGGATGCCACGATCGAGACGATCATTCAGAATGGTGGGATCATCAAAGCGGGTACGCAAACCCTGATTCTGACGGGCACCAATACCTACGCTGATGGAACCACCATCGACGATGGCACGATCCGCATCAGCTCGACGGCGAACCTGGGTGCGGACGTTGCAGGCAACGACTTGACCTTCAGCGGTGGCACGCTGCAGAGCACGGGCGCTTCGGTGATTATCGGAGCCAGCCGCAATGTGAGTCTCATGAATGATGGTGGCACGATCGACGTCGCCGGTGCGACGACCAATGCGGTGGTCATCAACGGCGTGGTTGATGGCACGGATTGCGCGCCTCTCAATAAGGTGGGGATCGGAGCGTTGGCCCTGACCAATGCAAACACCTACGAAGGCGGAACCAACGTCAACGCAGGCTCGCTGGTGGTCGCCAACACAACGGGTTCTGCGACCGGAACGGGTCAGGTGACGGTGGCTGCGGGGGCGGTTCTGACGGGTGACGGTGCCATCGAGGCAACGGGTGGTAACAATGTGACGATCAATGGCAGCGTGTTGGTGGGAGATCCCACGAGCATGACGGGCACGGATCTGGCCATCTCCGCAACGGGCGGTGGCTCCGTGATTTTCGGCACGGGTTCAACCACCTCGTTTGACATCTGGGGTGGCCTGGGCAGCGCCATGTTGAACGCAGCGGCGGATGCGGATCGCTTGATTCTGGGCAGCCAAGTCACCCTGGGGGGCACGTTGGACGTGACCAACTCCAGCGGCTCGACCGCCTGGGCCAAGTTTGACTCCTGGCAGTTGTTTGACTGGAGCGGCATCACGGGCGGCGTGACGCCTGGAACGGCGGGCAACGAATTCAGCTCGATCAATCTGCCGGATCTCAGCAGCTACGGTTATGTTTGGGATCTGTCCGACCTCTACATCGGAGGAACGATCACCGTGGTGCCTGAGCCCGCGCGCGTGATGCTGGTGCTCGCAGGTCTGGGGGCGGTGCTGCTGCGCCGCCGCCGGCGGTGAGGGGGGGACAGGGGCGAAATCATCGTCCCAATCTTCCCCGAAGGATTTGGGACGATGAGTGAAACGAGGATTGAGGGAGCAAGGTAGCGGCGGTTGTGAAACCGCCGTGTGGCTGAGGAAGCGAATGCGGAGCTGCTGAATCCGCACGAGGTTCATCAGCTCCTCGTCGGCGA
>JAGRPD010000362.1 GCA_020439875.1 Verrucomicrobiales bacterium | reverse complement strand
CCCACCAATCCGCGAAGTCGGGTTAAGAATCGGCGGCGTTCAAGCCGGATCTGCCGCGCCTTTTTGGGTGAAATGCAGAGATCGTTGAATCCGTTTGGATAGGCTATGGAATCCCCCACCTCCCCCTCCCGGGTTAGCCGTCGTCGTTTCCTCCAGCAAAGTTCCTCCACCCTGGCTGCGCCAGCCATTCTGACCGCTGCCGCCTCGCTGCGAGCGGCGGAAAAAGCCGACTCCGCCGAGACGCTGCGCATCGGCCTCATCGGCTGTGGCGGACGTGGCACGGGCGCGGCCAACCAGGCTCTCGGAGCGGATTACAACAGCCGTCTGGTGGCGGTGGCAGACGTTTTTTCCGATCAGATCGACACCTCGCTCAACTCACTCTCGCAGAAGTTCCCCGATCGTGTCACCGTCGATGATGACCACCGCTTCGTCGGCCTGGATGCCTATCAGAAGCTGCTGAATTCCGACGTCGATGTGGTGCTGCTGGCCACGCCTCCTGGCTTCCGCCCGGTACATCTGCAAGCCACGGTGGATGCGGGCAAACACATCTTCTGCGAAAAACCGATGGCCGTGGATGCCCTGGGTTATCACATGGCGATGGCGGCGGTGGAGCAGGCGAAGAAAAAGAACATCAACCTTGTGGCGGGATTCTGCTGGCGCTACAGCCCCTCCCGCCGAGAGGCCTTCGCTCAGCTGGCCGACGGTGCGATTGGAGACGTGGCGGGCATCTTTGCCACCTACTACGGCGGCCCGGCCAAACCGATGGCCGAAGCTGCGGCGCGCACGCCCGAAATGAGCGATGTGGAGTGGCAGCTGCGCAATTGGTACAACTTTTCCTACCTCTCCGGAGACAGCATCGTCGAGCAGGCCGTGCACTCGATCGACAAAATCTGCTGGGCCATGGGAGACAAGCCACCGGTGGAATGCATCGGCACCGGTGGACGCCAAGTCCCCAGCCCGGGCGGCAATATCTACGATCACTTCCACGCCGCATACGATTGGGGAGATGGCATCATCTGCAATCTGGGCAGCCGCCAAATCAAGGGCTGCGACAATCAGGTGCTGGATGTCATTCACGGCACCAAGGGCACTCTGACCATTGGCAAAGGCACCGCTCCCTACATCATGGGAGAGAAACGCTGGCGCTTCCGAGGGGAAGATCGCAACATGTACGACGTGGAGCATGAGGCCCTCTTCTCCGCCATCCGCGAAGGCAAAGTCATCAACGATGGAGACCGCATGATGCTCTCGACCCTCGTCGCTATCCTCGGGCGTGAAGTCGCCTACACGGGCAAACGCATCACCTGGGAGCAGATCCTGGCTTCCAAACAGGACCTGGCCCCCGACACCCTGAAATGGGGAGACAGCTTCGATCCGGGTCCCCGCCCAGAGCCGGGCATCACGCCCTTCATTTGATCCTTCACAGGTTAAAAAACGTCATTCCCTGGATGCAGATGGGGTGGGCATGCCGCATCATCGCACATGCCCACCTCCGCTCCTGACGATTTTGATATCCCCCTCCCTCTGGGGCCGGGAGTGCGCATTCTCGCGCGACACGCGACGGGTCTAGTCGCTCTCGAAAAACCGGTCGGCATCCGTTCTCACCCGAACGATGCCGAAGCCGACCCGCATGCTCTGCTGGTGGCTCCCTACGACGAATCGGTTCAGGCTTTTGATCTGCCCCATGGCGGCGAAGCGCATCTCATCCACCGGCTCGATGCCGCCACGTCCGGCGTCATCTTGCTCGCCCTGAATGCCGATCTGGCCGAGGCAGCACGCCAGGGTTTTGCGGATCGTACGGTGGAAAAAACGTATCAGGCTCTGGTGTTTGGCGTTCCTCGCCAACGCCGCGCGCAATGGGAGGATCGCCTCCGCATCCGTCGTCAAAACGGGCATCAGCGGGCCGAACCCGCCGCCGACGGAGCCCCCGCTCTCTGCGCCATGCGCAGCCTGCGCCCCATCCCTGGCACGCCAATTATGACTCGGCTCGAGCTGCATCCGCAGACGGGTCGCACCCATCAGCTCCGCATCCAGTGCAGCCTGCGCCAGTTGCCGATTGTGGGAGATGCCGTCTATGGTGACTTCCAGCGCAATCGCCAGCTGCAGCGCGCCACGGGGAGAGATCGCCTCTACCTGCACGCGGAGCGTTTGAAGGTCCGCCTGCGCTGGCGGGGGCAGCCGATCCAGTTCGAAGCCCACAGCCCGCTGCCCGCCGAGTTTGAGCATCCGAGATCGAAGGTTTGACTCGACCAACCGCCGCTCAAGGCACCTGCCAGCGCTCGGCGAAAAACTCCTGGTGGATTTTCAAAAGGCGCGCCAGCTCCACGGTGGGATCCGGGTGATCCTCCACCCGCAGATCCACCCAGCGATCATCCGTCCCGCTGTAGCCCGCCCCGCGCCGCACCACCAGCATCGCCGCACTTTGCCGTCCTCGGCGATCTCCCCCCGCGTCCTCACCCGCCTGCAAGGCCGTCATCAAAGCCAGCGGCAGCGGACTCCCCACTGCTCGTTCGGCTTCGAAAGTGGAAGCCATCGCCTCCAGCACTTCCGGTCCCGCCAGCAGGTTTCCCTGCACCGCATAACCCTGCCCCACACGATGCCCAGCAAAGGGAAAACACTCCTCGCCCGTATAAGCCGCCGCGACCCCACGCGCATCCACTACCCCCACCTGGCGTCTCGCCCGCCCCGCGTCTGCCGCCAACACGCCATCCAGCACCGCCTGCACCTCCGCTCCCTGCCGCATCGCATCCAGCAGCCCGGGAGCGAGACGGGTATTGGCCAGGGCCTGCGTCGCCACAGCACCCGCTCCCGCCTCCGCCCAGGGCACCACGCTGCCCACGCTGAAAAATTTGCTCTGCACCGCCACGCCGCAGGCACCTGTCTCGGGATCTGCGGCCACAATCGAATAGGTCGCCACCCAATCTCGCGGCATCTCGCCGGGACCCACCGCGCAGCCAGCGAGCAGGAGCGCTGCCCCAACCAAACTCACCGTGAGCGCCGACCTCACTCGGCCAGGTAGAGGATGCGTCCGCAGGAGTCGCATTGCGTCAGGGTCTCCATCTGCTTCAGCGCCTGCACCGTTCCCGTCACCACCTTCATGTGACAGCCCGCGCATTTGTCACCCGACAGAGGCACCACCGCCGCGTCACCTTTTTTCTGAAAAATGCGATCATACAAGGTCAGGTCCGGACCTTGCAGAGGCTCCGCCAGCGTCGCCCGCTCCGCCTCCAGCTCCTGCACCCGAGCCGCCTCGTTCTCCGCCCTCACCTCCAGCATCTTCAATTCCTCATCCACCCGCGTCTGAGTTCCTCCCAGCTTCCCGCGCGCCTCGTCCAGCCGCGCCTTGGCCTCATCCAGCTTCACCATCTGCTCCAATTCCTTGTCTTCGAGATCGCTGATTTCTTTTTTGTACCGCGTGATCTCCGTCCCCAGCGCGCGAAATTCGTCGTTCTTCCTCGTCTCAAACTGCTGCTGCTCCAGCCGCTGAATCGTGTTGCGCCGCGTGCCGACATCCAGCTCCACCGCTTTGATCGCCACCTCGATCTCACGCACACCCGCCTCCGCTTTTTCGACAGCGGTGCGATCTCCATGGAGCTGAGATTCCGCCATGGCGCGTTGCTTTGGCAGATTGGCGAGGTCTTTGCGCAGTTGGCGCAGCCGTTGGTCACGATCTTGGATCTGAAGCAACTTCGGAATAATGGGCAGCATAAGAGATCTCACCCTAGCCCTGTCTCTGCCCCTCTGGCAAGGGAAAGCCCGAAGGATCAACTCTGCGACGATGCCGCATCGCGGTGGGCTCGACGCGCATCCTCCCGGCGCGCGCGTTTTTCATCGACCAGCATCGCGCCCCAGACCCGGAGCCGCTCAAAGCCAAGCAGAAGCACCGCCACAGCCAACCCCGCCAGCGCGATGCCTCCCGCTCCCAGCGCAGCGCGCTCCGCCTGGCAGGTCCAAAAAAACTGCCCCACGCAGAGTACCGCCACCACGATCAGTGTCGGTTTGCGACCGATCAAATCCACCATGAAGGCCCCCAGTGGAGCCCCCAGCGCCACCACCGGAGCTGCCGCCAACCAGTTTTCATAAACCCCCGGTTGCAGGCCCGTCGTCGCACTCTTGAGCACCACACCCAACACCGAGCCAAACGCCATCAGCACCACCGATGTGGGGATGGCGATCTTCAAATCCGCGCGACATAGCAGCACCAGCACCGCATAAATCACCATGTCGATGCCAACCCCGGTGACGGACACCACGGTCAGGCCCGAGAAAAATCCCAACGCCATGCCCACGCGAAAATCCCAGCGCTCGTCAAACTCCGTCATGCCATGGTGATCGGCGATTTCGCGGATCCGATACAGGTGGAGCACCCCAAAACTGGCCCACACCACCGCGAAGACCACCTTGATCCAGAGTTCCGGAATCAAGGGGGCCAGCCAAAACAAACCCAAAGGCAAACCGATGATGCAGCCGAGCATCCCGCCCTTCAACATGGACCAAGCCAGCGGTTGCCGACGGCAGAGGATGAAGATGCTGGCACTGGTCATGCCGATGGATTGAACCGCAAAACTGAAGTCTCTTCCCAGCGTAGCGGGCAGACCAAAGAGCAGCACCAAGATGGGAAATCCAATGGTGCCACCTCCCATCGGCGTCGAGCCCGCCACGTAGCTACCAAGCGCCATGGACAGCGCGATGGGCCAGTGCGCAGTGACATCTCCCCAGCGATCCTGGCCAAACACCAACCAAGCCCACACCGCATAGAATCCGGCCAACCAGAGGAACCAGAGTTCGAGATGAGCGGGACGCGCCGGGCGGAGAGACATAGAGAGGCACTTGTGGCTTCGACTCGGTCTCAACGGAAGCAGATTCTTGCACGATCCTCATGCAGCTCTTTATTGCCCGCCGCCGAATCCTCACACGGTTAGCGACTCCCGCCGCGTTCTACCTTCCCATGTCCACGCCTGTCCCCTCACGCCACTTGTGGCATCGTAAAATGGTGTCACGAGATCCGACTGAGCCGCATCGCGCCGCCACTCCGTTGGAACTCCTTTACGACTTGATTTTTGTCGTCGCGATCGCCCAAGCGGCTTCCAGTTTGCACCACGCCCTAGCCCATGGAGAGGGATGGCATGCCCTCCAGCCCTTCCTCCAGGTGTTTTTCGGCATCTGGTGGGCATGGATGGGATTCACCTGGTTTGCCTCCGCCTATGACACCGACGACGTGCCCTACCGGCTCAAGGTGTTGCTGCAAATGTTTGGCCTGCTGTTGCTTGCGGCGGGTGTGCCCAAGGCATTTCAGCAGCAGAATTGGACGTACGCCATCATCGGCTACAGCATCATGCGCTTGGGATTGGTCGCCCAATGGCTGAGAGCGGCCCGGTCGGATCCCGTCAATGCCAGAACCGCTGCCCGCTACGCGGCGGGGATCATGGTGTGTCAGCTGATTTGGATCAGCATGCTGTTTATGCCCCCGGCTTGGGTCCCATGGGTGTGGTGGTTCGCCATTCCATTGGAACTGCTCATGCCCGTCTGGGCCGAAAGCTCCGGAAACTCCCAATGGCACCCGCATCACATCTCGGAGCGCTACGGTTTGATGACCATCATTGTGATCGGCGAATCCGTGCTCGCCGCGACGTTGGCGATCCAGGCCGCGCTCGACGCCACTCACCTCAGTCCGAGCCTGATCGCCGTGTGCATCAGTGCTCCGATCATTCTGTTTGCCATGTGGTGGCTCTATTTCTTGGAACCCTTTGTCTCTGACGAGCGCACCAGTTGGCGAGCCTTTGCGTGGGGTTACGGACATTTTTTCGTGTTTGCCTCCGCCGCAGCGACGGGCACCGGACTGGCCGTGAGTGTCGATCACGCAGCGCATACCACCCATCTGCCGCAATTGTCCGCCCATCTCGCCCTCTCCATTCCCGTGGCCGCGTATCTGTGCAGTCTCATGATCAATCATCTCCGCTGCGTGCGCGGTCTGCGCTGGGGATACCTCTTGGCAGGCGCGTGCTGCATCGCCGCTTCGTGGCTCCCGCTCACCCCGGTGTGGATCGCGGTCATCCTCAGCATCCTGACCGCTCGGGAAGTGGCCCTCGATCACCGTTCATCCCTCCATGTTTCGTGAACACCATGCGACATTCCCTCCTCTTCCTCGCCGCCCTCCTCCTGGGTGACGGCTCGGCCCGAGCCAGCGACGTTTTTGTCCCCGCTCCTGGCCCCGCCCAGCTGGCCGATGAGATTTTGCAAAAAGCCATCGATCAAGTGGCGGCGGCAGGCGGTGGCGTAGTGACGCTGGGAGCAGGAGATTTTAAACTCTCCCGCCATGACGACGATGAAACGATCATCCTCAAGAGCAACCTCACCCTACGCGGCCAAGGTTATGCCACGCACCTCTATCTGGATCCTCAAACGCCCCCGAATCCGTTGCGCTACTTCCCCGTGCGCATCGGTTCTGCCAAGGTGCCTGCAAGCAACGTGGTGATCGAACATCTGCGTTACACGGGCCACGATCACGCCATCGGCGGTGGCTCCATCATGGGCTTCAATGCCCGTCTGGATGAGCCGGAATCCCTGCTGCTCTCCTGCGACAACATCACCGTCCGCCACTGCTGGATCCTCGATGCCAAACAAGCTGCAGGCTGCACCAAACCCGCTGCCTCCATGTATTTGGCCAAGTACGTCATTCCCTCTGAGGAGGCTGAAGCTGCGGCCAAAAACGGCCCGGGCGCGGAAGTCTATGCCACCGCCGCACGCCAAGCGGCTCAGTTCAAAAACTGGCAGGTGCATCACAACTTCATCGACACCTGCGGCAACAA
>JAGRPD010000361.1 GCA_020439875.1 Verrucomicrobiales bacterium | reverse complement strand
ACGACTCCTACAACGCCAACCCCGACTCCATGGCCGCCGGGCTGCGCACTCTGGCTGAGGCTCCCGCCCGCCGCCGCATCGCCGTCCTCGGCAGCATGGGAGAGCTGGGCCAGCACTCCGCCGAGGGTCACGCCAGCGTCGGACGGCTCGCCGCCACGCTCGGGCTGGATGCCCTATTTACGGTAGGCAGCGGAGATGCCATCCGCATTCAGCAGGCCGCCGCCGCCTCGGGGCTGGCCGACACGCAGCATTTTTCAGATCACTCCACCTGCGCCAGCCATCTGGCCGGAGTCCTGCAAGCCGGGGATCTCGTCCTCGTCAAAGGCAGCCGCACAGCCGCCATGGAACGCCTCTTTCCACTCCTCAACGACGCATGATTTACTGGCTCTACGAACATCGAGATCTGTTCTCCTCCTCCGAGGGGCTGCTCTACAAGGTGCTGAACATCTTCAAGTACCACACCTTCCGCTCGGGGGGCGCGGCGCTCACCGCTTTCTTCCTGTCGCTCATGTTTGGAGATCGGCTCATCCGCCGCCTCATCTCCATGAAGATCGGCCAGCCCGTGCGCTCCGCTGAGGAGGTGCACAAGCTTTACGAACTGCATGGGAAAAAAGCCGGTACTCCCACCATGGGCGGCATCCTCATCCTCGGCACCATCGTCGTGTCCACCCTGATCTGGGCCAAATGGGAGAACCTGCTGGTCTGGACCGTGCTCTTCACCACCATTGGCCTCGGGCTGCTCGGCTTTTGGGATGACTATTTGAAGATCAGCAAAAAGAACAGCAAGGGCGTCAGTGCCCGTGTGAAGCTGCTCTGGCAGACCAGTGTGGCCGTCATCGCCGCCAGCCTGTTCGCTTACGGCATCGGCCCCGTGGAGGGAGAGGCCAGCCTGCGGGCGCTTTACATCCCCTTCTTCAAATCCGCCGTCATTCCCGACATGGGGCTGCTGGCCATCCCCTTTTTCACCCTCATCATCGTGGGTGCATCGAATGCGGTCAATCTCACCGATGGCCTCGACGGTCTCGCCACCGGCTGCTCTCTGACCACCGCACTGGCCTATGCGGGCTTTGGCTACATCTGCGGCAACGTGCGCTACTCCGGCTACCTCGACGTTCCGTACTTTTCCGCTGCCGCCGAGATCCCGATCATCGCCATGGCCCTGGCCGGAGCTTGTTTGGGCTTCCTGTGGTTCAATGCGCACCCCGCGCGTATGTTCATGGGTGACACCGGCTCGCTCGCGCTGGGCGGCTGCATCGCCGCGCTCGCCATCGGCTGCAAGCAGGAGGTCGTCCTAGTCCTCGTCGGCGGCGTCTTCGTTATGGAAGCGCTCAGCGTGATGATTCAGGTCGTCAGCTTCAAAACGCGCGGCAAGCGCGTCTTCCGCATGTCCCCCATCCACCACCACTTCGAACTCGGTGGATGGCATGAAAACCAGGTCATCGTCCGCTTTTGGATCCTCTCCCTCACCTTCGCCCTCATGGCCCTGGCCACGCTGAAAATCCGCTGACCTTCGCCTCCCATGGACCTCACCTCCCAACGCATCGCCATCCTCGGAGCCGGCCGCAGCGGCCAGGCCGCCGCCGCTCTGGCGCGCCATCTCGGAGGCATCGTCACGGTGTTTGACGACGCACCGGCGGAGCGTCTCAGCGCCCACCTGGAGCGGCTGCGTCAGGCCGATCTCACCGCCGTCATCGGCAGCGATGCCACCGCCCTGGAGGTCCGCCCTGGGCAGTGGGACCTCGTCATCATCAGCCCCGGTATTGACGAATCCTGGCCCTTGCCGCTGAAATTCACGAGCGTCGGCGTCCCCCTCATGGGCGAGACGGAATTTGCCTGGCGTCACTGCCTGGATCCCCTCATCGCCATCACCGG
>JAGRPD010000360.1 GCA_020439875.1 Verrucomicrobiales bacterium | reverse complement strand
CGCCATGCCCGGATACACCCCGGTCTTCGCCTCAATACCGACCCAAGGGCTCTGTTTTTTCGCAGCTTTCACATCGCCAGATTCCCGCAAAACCGGGCAAAGTCAACTGTGTATCTGCAACACAGTTGACTTTGTGGCGACGCGAAATCTGGTTCGCCAAACACAGGGTGACTTGATAGACTGCCAGCCATGAATACCTGCCGATGGATGGCTGCCCTCCTCCCTTTGGTGATGATCCCGAGTGACGGATCCGAACTCCCGGAAGGTGCCCGCCTGCCTCTGAATGCACCGGATGCGGAACGTTGGTTCGCGATCATGGCTGCGCATGGCTACACCATCGAAGAGATGGCGGCGGCCACGGGTTTGCCCCGCACAGCGATTCCATCACGCGCTGCCATTCGCCCTCTACCTCGTCCCGCCGATCGACTTTTCGTTCTCCCCTACCCCGGCGGACGGCACCCGCGAATCGGTTTTTTGGATGGAGCCCTCGATCCTCAACGCGAGACCAAGATCAGCGTGTTCACCCCGTGGAATCCTGCGCACTACGTCGTCGCGGATGTGCCTGAGGCGATCTGGTGGCACCGAGATTCACCGGAAACCGCAGATCGCGAGGGACGAGAGTTGCTCTACCTCGCCCATACCCATGTCCCCACCTACTGGGAGCGGCGGGGTATCCACTTGGAAGCGCTGGAATGGCAGGCGCAGGCGGACGGCAGTTGGACCCTGGAGCGGCGGCTACCAAACGGCATCACCTTTGGCACCCGCGTTACGCCTCGGGTGGATCACATTGCTATGGAACAATGGATCACCAATGGAACGACTGAATCGCTCACCGATCTCCGCGTGCAAAACTGCGTGATGCTGAAAGGCGCTCCGGAGTTTGAGGCGCAATCCAACGACAACAAGGTCTTCGCCGCTCCCTACGCGGCCTGTCGTGACGCGGATAGAACGAGGTGGATCATCACTGCCTGGGAACCCTGCGTCCGCACCTGGGGCAATGCCAATTGCCCCTGCCTGCATTCGGATCCCCAATTCCCAGATTGCCCGCCTGGCGAAACCCGCCGCCTCAAGGGCTGGCTCTCCTTTTTCGAAGGCGTCGATGTCAGAGCCGAGTTCCACCGGATTGAAGCCACGGGATGGCGTGACCCTTGAGAAAGGTGCCTTGTGCCTCACAAGATCCGTTGGGAGTCAGACCGAAATGCGCCTGGGATCACGCAGGAGGCGTTTTCCATCAGCCCAGATGGCCTCTGTCCACAAAACCCTCTCTCCCTACCCGTCATTCGCATTGACAGAGACCCAGAATCTTCTTCACTCCTTCACCGATGAGTGATGCCAAAAAGAGTCACACGGCCAGTCGGATCGGCTGGGCGGTAGTGGTGGCGTTGGTGATCTATGCAGGTTTTCCCGTGTTGTGGATTTGGCCGCTTTTTGCATTATGCGCATCGGACCTTCCTTCGTGGTGCGAGGTGCTTTTTGTTCCCATCGGATGGCTTGCAGACCATGTTCCCGCCTATGAATCCTGGATGGATTGGCAGGTGAGCCTTTTGTTTCCCAGCTAACCCTTCGACAGAAGTCGGATGGATTCCTCTTCTGCGGCGAGCCTCTTGTGCAGGAATTCGAAACCCTGGACGACCGCTTTTCTCGTCACCATTTTGCTTCCATAGCAGCGTTAAGAACCTCATCATCGCGGCATGCACACCACCCCTCGGGTTCAATGGGCCGCAATGATGGGAATACTCCTTCCCCTGAGCCTTCTCACGGCGGCCGACTGGAAGATCGAAGCGATCAAGGCTGGGTTGTCAGCAAAGGAAATCGCCACTCTGGAGCGCGATCGATTTTTGATCACTCGGAACGAAACTCTCCAAAGCTTCAGCCCCTACATCAACCCTGCTCACTGCACCTTCGTGACGAGCGATGTGGTTCTGAATGCCTATCACGTCCTCTTTGAGGAGACGATCAAGCAAATCGAAAACCAAAACGCATCCAAGCTCGAAAAATGCATCCAAGGACTGTGGAAGGCACTGCTAAAAGTGCATGACGATTGGTGCACGGGAGACGCGGACCTCCGCCGAAATGCCTCCACGCACGCCCGGTTCGTCATCGGTGTGACGCACCGCCTGCTGGGAGGAAAATGCGAGGGAGCGTCCGATTCGCTTCTCACGCAGATTCAAACCGAAGTCGATGCCATTGAAGCCGCTGTCGGCACGGGCAAGTCAGAGATTTTTGGTGGACCGGAACCCACGTTCATCGCCTTTGATTACACCCTGTTTCGCCCCGCAGGATTCTACACTGCCAGCGACACTCTCAGCCGCTATTTCCGCGCGATTCGCTGGCTGCAGTTGGTGCCGTTTCGCGCCGCGTTTCCTGCGGAGATGCTGTCCCTGGCGACTTTGAATGAGGCCGTCGGTTCGAGAGTGGATCCCGATGGATTGAGTCTTTCGTGGTCCATCCAGCAGTTGGACGACTCATGGTCCGCTGTTGGGGTGACCAAGAGATGGAAATCGCCGCTCTTCAAAATGGCGCAGTCAGCGGGTGGTTCGGCAAAGTCCGCTCCCCTGGAGGATCACATCGCGGCGATGACCCAAATGACCCGTGACTTCAGCGAACCTCCAGAAGGAAATGACCGTCTCCGGAGTCCTCCTGATGCGGCAGCGAAAGAGATCGAATGCCGTCTGCGCCCCGCCTTCGTTCTACCTGAGGACGCTGCGATTCGGGCCGTCCGACCCGATGCCCAGATATCGGGAGGCTTGGTCTTCGCGACGTGGCTGGGGCTGCCACTCGCGGAAGAACTGCTGCTGGCCGCAAGGGGACAAGACGTTTTCAAAAAGGTCACCAACGAAAGGCCCGTCGTTCCCACAGAGATCAATGATCCCTTTGCTTCCCAAGCGAAGAACATCGCCAAATCCGTACCCTGGGAGGGAATTGACTCCGATGGAACCGCCGTCATCAGCCAGATGTCCGCGCTCCGCTCCCTCTGGAAACATGATCCTCGGCTTCCCGCGATGTTCCAAAGCGAAGCGTGGCAGCACAAGACGCTGATGACCGTGGCATCAAGCTGGGCGCAGCACCGCCACACTTGGTCGCTGCAAGCTAGACCCGACGTCAATTACCTAAGCGGAACCCAGGTCAAAAGAGCCTTCGTTGAGCCTGTGCCAGACTTTTTTTCGAAACTCTCCCAGGTCTGCGACACGCTGGCCGCTGCCGGTCTCGAAAACGATCCCAAACAGGTGGTGCAAGATCAACTCGCCAGCAGCATCCCCGTATTGGAAAACCGCGCCAGCGACGATCCGATGACGATAACGGCACTGATGCAGATCAACGGAATTTCTCACGCCATTCGCATGGAGCAGCTGGACTGCTGGAATCCGGAGTTTGATCCCAAGACCGCCATTCCTCGGGTTCGCGAGCTGCAGGCTTTCTTCGCAAACCCTGAATCCAAAATGCCGGACGGTCTGATTCACATCGCTGGCGAATTGCGGCGTCCGCTTGAACCTCTGTGGCACTCTCTTTCGAAAGTCTGCCTACGCTTGGCATTGGGTGCAGAAAAGCAGCTCAAGCTCCAAGAGCTTGAGCCTGGCGAAGCGCGATGGCTCTCGCGCATTGGCGAGCATCTGGCCGAGTTCATGCTTTACCGAGGCAACTCCTACCTCACGCCCGAAGACGACGCGCCGCGCATTGCGCGAATCGCCTCCGATCCCCTTTCCGGCGAGGTTTTTCATGCCGCCATCGGTCGTCCGCGCGTGGGCTTTTTCCTCTATCCGTGGAAAGGTGAAGACGTGTTCTGTGTGGGCTCGGTGCTGCCTTACCATGACATCGCTTTCAACACCACCCTGATCGATTCCGAATGGATCCACGCCCTGTCTGGCAGCGACCGCGTTGGAATCCCCCCCTGGATGCAACCCTGGGTGCCTGTTTCCGACATCTCATTAGCGAAGTGAACCGTGCGCGTCTGGAGCAGAACCGTGCGCTCTCTGGCTCATAGCTGGCATCCCTCCAGCATCCCCCCTGACAGGCTGGCGGGAAGTCCATAAAGGTGTTGTTCACGCTTCTCGTGTCGGCTGATGCAATGATCCATCCAAGGCCCAACAGTTCAACAGCCTCTTCGTTTCCTCCCTCGAATCCACTCCCTTCCTCCTCCGATTTCAGTTTGAACTGGGGCGCTAGCTGCCGATGCTCCGGGCTTCATGTCTGATGCTGCCCCCGATCCTCTCTGGCCCCGCTTTTGGAGCGATGTGCCGACGCAGGATCGCGCTCCGCTGCGGGAGGTGCTGGCGGAGCTGCTGGGCCGTGGTGTTTTGCTGGGGGACGAGGGCAGCGGGCGCGATCTCTTCCTGCTGGCGCGCGACCACTACCGCGCCCATTTGGAGGACTACCTGGCCCCGCTGGCTTTGGAGCTGATCGTCGATGATGAGGCCTGCCTGCTGCAGGCTCGGCCACGGGTGGAGTCCTGCCTGCTGCTGGGTCGCTTTGACAAAGATGAGACCCTGCTGCTGCTGGCGCTATGGAGACTCTACGACGACGAGCGCAGCAGCGGTCTGCAGGAGGCGATCATCGTCACGGTCGATCAGCTGTGGGCAGCGTTGAAGGTGTTTTTTGATCGCATCGATCCACCGCAGGCGACGCAGTTGGAAGCCGCTCTGGCCAAGCTCAAGCGGCATCGCCTGATCCGCACGGCGCGGCCCGAGGGCATGACGCAGGCGGGGGAGTTGCAAATCGAAATTTTACCCAGCCTGGCTCGGGTGATCCCTTTTGAAGACCTGGAGGCTTGGCAGGCGAAGGCGGCGCAGTTTGCCCCCGAGGCCATCGACGAAGCCCCCCTCGAAGCCACCGATGACGCTGCAGCCGGAGAGGAGGAGGACGCCGAATGAGTGAGGGACAACGCATCACTTTGAGCCGGATCCTCGCCGTCAACTGGTATGGGTACCGCCAAATCATCGATGTGACCGGCCTCACGCTCATCACGGGCGCGAATGGTTCGGGCAAAAGCGCGCTGCTGGACTTGATCCAGTTTGTCATGCTGGGAGAGCAGCAGAGCCGGTTCAACAAGGCGGCGGCGGGCGCGGGCAGCGGACGCTCCCTGCGCGGCTACTGCCTGTGCGACACGAACACCACGGGGCGCGATGGTCAGGAGCGCTACCTGCGACCCACGGGGGTGACGCTGGCGGCGCTGGAGTTCACACACCCGCTGGAGGCAGGCGAGACGGAGCCCCGGCGGGAGACTTGGGGCGCGCGGATTGAATTTGAAGGCCCAACGGCCAAGGCCAGCACGGTGTGGTTCCGCACCGGCACGCGACTGGAGTGGTCCGATTTTCTCCAGCAAGAAGGCGGCCCGGAAGCGGTGCGTTTTCTGCCGGAAGACGAGTTTCGCACGCGAGTGAAGCGTGATCTGGATGGCGATGCCTGGGATCGCCAAAAAACCTACCTGGAAGAGATGGCGTTGCGTTCCCGGCTCGGATTCGACGCCGAACAGATGGCCAAGACCCTGCCCCGGGCGATGGCGTTTGAGCCGGAGAGCAATTTTGAGCGCTTTGTGCGGGAGTTCCTGCTGGAGCCTGGCCTGCCCGATGTGCGGGCGGTCAAGGCCAGTGTCGATGCCCACCGCCGCGCTCAGGAGCGGTTGCAAAAAATGCACGATCAGCTGGAGCGGCTGCAGGGCATCTCCAAGCATCACGAAGCCTGGCGAGAGACCACCCGCGAGTCCG
>JAGRPD010000359.1 GCA_020439875.1 Verrucomicrobiales bacterium | reverse complement strand
CGCGGCATTGGCCGGGCGGTGGCCGAGTTGTTTGCGGATGAGGGGGCCAAAGTCGCGGTGGTGAGCCGGACGGAGGCCAATTCCAATGCGGTGGCTGAGGCGATCAATGCCCGGCATCCCGGTGCGGCAAAGGGTTATGCCGTGGATGTGGCGGATGGTGCGGCGACGGCTGAGCTGGGCAAGGCGGTGCTGGCGGACCTGGGGAAGGTGGATATTTTGGTGAACAACGCGGGCGTCACCCGGGATGGGCTGCTGCTGCGGATGAGTGATGAGGACTGGGATGCGGTGCTCAACACGAACTTGAAAGGGGCGTTCAACATGGTGAAGGCCTTTCAGCGGGTGCTGCTGAAGCAACCGGCAGGCCGCATCATCAATGTGGCCTCGGTCATCGGACTGATTGGCAATGCGGGCCAGGCGAACTATGCGGCGAGCAAGGCCGGTTTGATCGGCTTTACCAAATCGGTGGCGCGGGAGTTTGCCGGGCGTGGGGTGACGGCGAACGCGATCGCACCGGGCTTCATTCAGACGGACATGACGGACGTGCTCAATGATGAGTTGAAGCAGGGAATTTTGACGAAAATCCCGCTCAATGCGTTTGGTCAGGCGGAGGACATTGCGCGCACGGCGTTGTTTTTGGCGTCGGAAGACGGGCGCTACATCACGGGTCAGGTGATCGCGGTGGATGGCGGCATGGTGATGGGAGGCTGACGGTGGGGGCTGCGGAAGGAGCATTTTGCCGTAGAAATGATCTTGCCGACGGCGGGCTATGCCTGTAAATATGCCCGAACTGGATTCACTTTGACGCGGTGCGCCGCGTTGCCAGAGACTTTTCCTGCCATGCAGACAGACACTCTTCTGACGCCCAGCTACCGTGCGAGCACGGTGGTGGGGACGGTCGCATCACTATGATGTCCGTGCGTGACGCCGGTCGGAAAGGTCTCCTCCCCGCCAACGGGAGGACTCTCACGCCACCCGTGGTGGCGCAGGCTCGCACGTCAGGAAAACCCACCTAACCCAACTGGAGGTACATTATTAGCAACAATCCACTCAAAAACATGAATGCCGGATTCGGTGTGAAAAAACGCACCGGAGGCAACAACGCGCGTCGTCGCCCCAGCCGCTTCTCGGATCGTGATCGCATCAACGAGCGCATCCGCGCGCCTCGGGTCCGAGTCGTGCTCGGTGAGACGAATCACCAGCTCGGCGTGATGCAGACGCATGAGGCGATCAAGCTAGCCAAGAGCAAGGGGCTGGATCTCGTCGAAGTGGCCGCGCAGGCGGATCCGCCGGTGTGCCGGATCGTGGACTACGGCAAGTACAAGTACCATCAGGAGAAGCAGAAGAAGGAGAACAGCAAGCAGCACAAGGTCTCCAAGCTCAAGGAGCTGAAGTTCCGCATCGGCATTGATCCGCACGATTACGGCATCAAGATCGCTCACGCGGAGGACTTTTTGGCGGAGGGCCACAAGCTGCGCATTCAGCTGCAATTCCGAGGACGGCAAATGGCGCACCAGGAGCTGGGGCATGAGCTGGCGAAAAAGATCGCACTGGATCTGGATACGATGGGTCACCTCGATTTCCCAGCGCGATTGGCTGGACGCAACATCAACCTTCAAGTCAGTCCCTTGCCTGAGAAGCAGCGGACTCGCAAGATCCGCACCCACCTCAAAGGGGTGACGGAGGAAGATGATGCGCACCACTCCTCGAACCGTACCGACATCCACGAAGACCGGCACGATGAGCCGGACGAGGATGAGGGAGGCGAGGATTGATCTCGGCCTGAGGGTCTGGAGCATTTCCAAGGCGTCATGCGGCGATTGCTGCTTTTTGACATCGATGGCACGCTGATGGACACGCGTGGAGCGGGTCTGTCGGCGCTGCTGGATGCGGCGGAGGAGGTGCTGGGTCTGGCACGGGAGCAGGTGCCTGCGCTGGATCTAGCGGGTGCGACGGATGGTGGCATCTTCCGCCAGATGCTGCGCGATGCGGGCCGGGCGGAGGATGATGCGGAGCTGACACAGGCCTATCGGCGCAGCTATCTGGATCATCTGGAGCGTCGCTTGCGAGGTGCGGACTTTGCCGGGGAGCTGTTGCCTGGGGTGCGGGCGCTGCTGGAGGCGCTGCGGCAGGGCGCGGAGGCGCGGTTGGGGTTGCTGACGGGGAATGTGAGGGACGGAGCCCAGAGCAAGCTGCGCCGCTTTGAGCTGGACGGCTATTTTTCCGGCGGAGCCTTTGGCGATGATGCGGAGGATCGCAACCTGCTGGGTCCGATCGCGATGCATCGACTGGCCGGGGATCGCCCCGAGCCGTGGCGGGCTGAGGAGGTCATCGTCATCGGTGATACGGTGCGCGACATCGCCTGCGCGGCGGCGTGCGGGGCGCGCTGTCTGGCGGTAGCCACGGGGGTGCATTCGCGCTCCTTGCTGGAGCAGCGGGAGCCGTGGTGCTGTCTGGATGATTTGTCGGACACGGCGGCGGTGGTGGAACTTTTGACCCTGGCTTGAAAAGGGGGAATCGGATGACTCCGCTGGATGCCGATGCGCTGCAAGCTGCCTGCACCGAGGCGGGAGGCGGCTGGCGTGTCGAGGTGTGGCCGGAGCTGCCATCTACCAGCGATGCGTTGAAGGCGCGAGCTGCGCGGGAGGATGCGGTGGGGCGGATCATTTTTGCGGAATCTCAAACGGCAGGACGGGGGCGTCGGGCCAACCGTTGGGCGTCGGCTCCGGGGCAGGACCTGCTGTTTTCCTTGGCGTTGCGACCACCGGTGGAGATGGCGCTTTGGCCGCGGGTGACGACGGCGGCGGCGCTGGCGGTGTGTGAGGCGGTGGAGGAGACGCTGCCCTTGCAGCCCCAGATCAAGTGGCCCAACGACATTTATTTGGCCGGAAAAAAGGTGGCCGGTCTGCTCACCGAAGTGGTGCATGGAGTGGGGGGGGCGCTGGTGATTCTGGGGATCGGGATCAATGGCAATGGGCTGGAGTTGCCGGAGGGGTTGGTGGCCCTGGCGACCTCGCTGCGGCGGGAGTGCCCGGAGCCAATCCGCAGTCGAGGGCTGGATCGAACCGAGATCGCGGTGGCCCTTCTGCGTCATTTGATGGCGGCGCGGGAGCGGCTGGAGGCGGGTTTTCCTGCGGTGATGGAGGCGGTGCGGCGACGTGCCTGGCTGATGGGGCAGCAGGTGCGGCTGCTGCATGAGGGGCGAGAAATGTGGGGGCGGGTGATCGATCTGGACGCGGAGGGCCAGCTCGTGCTGATGACGGCGGGCGGGCAGCGGCTGGCGCTGAGCAGTGCGGAGCAGGTGCGCGCGGTGGAGGGGTGACGGTCTTTTTACAGGGCCTGGATGAAGGCGAGGAGGTCGGCCATCTCCTGCGTGGTGAGGCCGGTTTCCAAACCCTCGGGCATGAGGCTGTAGCCGTCGGAGGTCATGGACTGGATGGAGGAGCGCGGCACGGTGGCTTCGAGGCCGCCCATTTGCTTGACGGTGACAGCGTCAGCATCGTCGCGAGTGACGATGCCGCTGAGCATGCGGCCATCGCGGGTGGTGATGGCGTAGGCGATGAACTGGGGCTGCACCTCTTTGCTGGGGTCCAGGATGGCTTCGAGAATTCCGGCCGGGCCTCGGCTTTTGACGCTTTGGAGATCGGGCCCCAAAGCCATGCCCATGCCTTCGGCGACGTGGCAGGCCATGCAGCGTCCGATGAAGAGATTGCGCCCGGCTGCGGCATCTCCGGCGAGGTCGAGAGCGGGGGCGAATTGACGGGCCACGTCTTCCCGGGAGGGTGGGATGACGCTGTGGAGGACCTGGCGGGCGCGGGTGGTGAGGGCGGCGTCCTTGCTCTTGAGCAGGGTCTGAACCTGGGAGGCATTGAGGTCAGCGGGCGTGGGAGGGCTGGGAGCGGCGACGGCGTCGAGCAGGGCTTGGCTGCCGGTTTTGGAGTCGATGCAGGCGCTGAGAAGTTGGGTGCGATGGGGGGCGGTGAGGTCGGGCCAGGTGGCGAGGAGATCGGCCCAGGGAGCGGATTTTTCGTGGGTGAGGGCGGTTAAAATCGGAGCCTGCGAGGTGGGATCCGATCGCAGCAGCTGGAGCAAGCGCTCGGTGGTGCCGGGGGGATGGAGGACGGCGAGGAGTTCGATGGCGGTGGTGCGCGCTGCGGGAGAGGTGGTGGTGGATTCGAGATCGGAGCTGGCTTTCTCGATGAGCTGAGTCAGGACTTGGTGGGGATCCTGGCTGGCGAGGGATTTTTTTTGCGCTCGCAGGGCATCCTGGTAGATCGCCAGGAGAGCGGGCAGATGAGGGGCGAGCGTGGGATGGGCGACGAGGGTGTCGAGCACGTTGTTTTCACCGCTGGAGGAGGCGACGGCGGCGAGGACGGCCTCCAGAGCGGGGAGCAAAGCGGGATCGCGCCCGGCTAGATCGGCGAGAGGCTGAAAGAGCGCGCCTGCGCTGCGTCCGTTGTTGAGGGCGGCTCCGAGGATGAGGGGGGAGGCCTGGGTCTGGCGGATGGCGGCGAGGATGAGCGTGTCTGCCCAGGCGGCATCGTCGGGCTGCTGACCGGCGAGACTGGCCAGGGCCAGCCAGACCCGAGCCGGTGGGTTGCTTTTTCCGAGAGCGATCAAGGCCTCACGCAGCGCGGGGGTGAGGTCGCTCACAAGATCGATGGCGTGCTCGATGATGTGAGGGGAGGGGTGGTGGAGGGCGGTGATCAGATCGCTCTCGGTCAGGGCGTGAAAAGCGGCGAGCAGGTGCAGGGCGTGCAGCGCGGGGGCGGCGGCGTCAGCGGCCAGCAGCGGGCGGAGCAGGGCGGGGGCCTGGGGATCGCGCTGCTCCCAGAGCAGGCGTTGGGCGGTGTCGCGATGCCAGCCATTGGGGTGCGAGAGGGTGGCGACGAGGTCGGCGGTGCTGGCGGCGGCGAGATCGACCTGAGCCCGGCGGTGCCAGTCTGCGCGATCGGGCTCGATGCGGTAGATGCGGCCACGGTCGTTGCCGCTGTTGAGGTCGAGATGCTGCTTGATTTCATCAGGCACGCTCCAGGGGTGCTCGATGATCTCGCGGTACATGTCGCAGAGGTAGAGGCAGCCGTCGGGGGCGTTGGCAAAGTTCACCACTCGCACCCAGGTGTCGGTGCTGGCGGCAAATTCGTGATCTTTCTCATCGGCGGGGCGCTCGCCGACGAGGCTGAGTGCATCGGCGCTGGGGTGCAGGATTTTGCGATGCACCAGTTGCCCTCCCGCGTCTCCGGTGAAGGTGTTGTTGGAAAAGTCCGCACCGAGTGCATCGCCGCGATAGACGGTGGTACCGGTGGCTCCGGTGAAGTAACCGCTGACGCGGCCGCCGCCTTCGACGACGCCTTTGACCACGCCGGCGATGCGCCAGCGGGTGCGTAGGATGCGCCAGGGCTCATCGGGACTGAGGCGGAAGACCTCCGCCGCGCCGCCGTCTGCAGCGATGCTCTGGCGGGGGGCTGGCACCGCAGCGGGGCCGTCGCGGCGGATGCGGTGGGAGTCGTAGGCCCAGTACTGCAGGTGGTCGGAGTTTGAGCAGCCAAACTTCCGTCCGAAATCGTCAAAACTCATGCCAAACTGCGCGCCGCCGTCTTCCAGGCCGAACTCCCGAGTGCGTGGATCGAACCAAAAATCCGCGCCGCCCAGCTCCAGAGCGGGCAGGTCATCGCGGCTGAGGCAGCGCACCTGACCGCGGTTGCCTCCGCCAGCGAGGACGTGGATGCGATTGTCGAGCCCCCACTCGAAGTTGTTCATCAGGCCCTGCACATTGAGCAGTTTCAAGCCGGTGCCGAAGCCGGTGAAGACTTTTTCCCGAGAGTCAGCCACGCCATCGCCATCGGCATCGGGGAAAAACCAGATGTCCGGTGTGGCACCGACCCAGAGACCGCCGCTGGCCCAGATCAGACCGGTGGGCCAAGGTAGGTCATCGGCAAAGACGCGGCTGGTCTCGTAGTGGCCGTCGCCGTCCCGATCCTCCAGCACTGAGATGCGACCCAGGTGCGGAATTTCATCGCGGCGCTCCGAGTAGTCGATCATCTCGCAGGCAAAGAGGCGACCGCGTTCATCGAAGCAGATGGAAATGGGATCACGCACCTCCGGCTCGTGCGCGGCGAGGGCCATCCGAACGCCTGGTTTGACCTGCCAGGTCGCCACCGCATCGGCGGGATCGACGGCGGGATAGCGGGGCAAATCGGAGGCGGGATCGACAGCGACGGGGCTCTTGGTCTCCCCGTAACGAGTCGCGTAATTCGATAGCGAGGGCAGGCCCGAGGCTGGTGCAGCGCGGGGAGGTTCCGCAGCGGGCGCGGCGGCGGTCAGCAGAGCGAGAAGGGCGGCATGGAGGCAGCGGCGAGGCATAAGTCAGAGGCGATGGATCCAGACTAGACGGCTCAGCCGGGGAGCGACTGGCAACGGAGTGAAAAATCCTCAAAAAAAGTGAAACAGCCGTTGCAAGAAGGGGGGGCTCAGGGCGTAGGTGCTCCCATGCGGCTCATTGCAGCCCGCTTTCAATTCCCCCTCTTCCTCTATGAAAATGCACTCGAAATGTGAAGGCAACCATCCCGACTTGCGAGCCAGCTTCCGCCGGCGCGAGTTTTTGCAAGTGGGAGCGCTCGGCACGCTGGGCCTGACGCTGCCGGACTTGCTGCGCTTGGAGGCAGCGATCGCGATGCCGGAGGTGGAAAGCTTCAAACCCGTCGCCAAATCGATCATCCACATCTACCTGCCGGGTGGCATGGCGCATCAGGAGTCTTGGGATCCGAAGCCCTTCGCTTCACCCGACTATCGCGGCCCGTATTCTCCCATCAAAAGCGCGATCCCCGGAGAGTACGTGGGCGAGAAGTTTGTCAACATCGCCAAAATCCTCAACAAGATGACGGTGATCCGCTCCATGACGCACGGTGAGGCGGCTCATGAGCGTGGCACGCACAACATGTTCACCGGCTACCGTCCGAGCCCGGCGATCAAGTTTCCCAGCTATGGCTCCATCATTTCCCACGAGCTGGGCTCTCGCAACAACCTGCCGCCCTACGTGGTGGTGCCCAACATGGTGGCTCCCGAGCAGGGCACCGGCTACATGAGCA
>JAGRPD010000358.1 GCA_020439875.1 Verrucomicrobiales bacterium | reverse complement strand
AGCGGCGGGAGGCGGCGGGGGTTTGGGGGGAGGCGGCGGGCCGGTGACTTTGAGGCGGGAGGCGGCCCCTTCGTGTTCGGGGTAGGGGGCGAGCACTTCCTGAGCGCGTAGCTCGGCATAGACCTGCGCGGCCTTGCCCGGCTGGCCCATTTTTTCCAGCAATCGACCTCGGGTGAGGTAGGCGCGGGCGGCGAGATCGTGCTGTTTGCCGTAGGCCAGATAGACGCGCTCGAAGTAGGCGGTGGCGACTTTGGGATCCTTGGCAGAGAGGTCCTCTCCCCAGGCCAGCAGCGCCAGGGCCTTGGTCCGTCCGGAGGTTTGTTTGCTGGCGAGCAGGTCTTTGTAAATCGCTGTTGCCTCGGTGGTGCGGCCATGAGCTGCGAGGAGGGCGGCCTTTTTCAAATCGACCTCCTCGATGAGGGCGGGAGTGACGGCGCGTTTGGCGAATTGCTCAAACTGCGACAGGGCCTCCTGCCAATCTCCGGCTTCCGCAGCGAGGAAGCCGAGCCCGGAGCGGGCGCGCTCCACCTCGACGGCACGCGGGTGCCACTTCAGCAGATCTCGATACAGCTCTCCGGCGCGCAAGGTGCTGCCCGCACGGTGGCAGGCGTCGGCACAATCGATGAGGACGCGGGGATTGATTTTTTCCACGTCGATGTGCTCGGCGGCCATGAGGAAATCGGCGAGCGCGAGGCGGGCATTTTGCGTGGCTTGAAGCTGACCCTCCGCCCAGTGCAGGCGGCAGACGAGCCCCGTCTGGCCGGCTTTTTCGGCGACTGCACGGCGACGTTGGAACTCACGCAGCAGCTCCAGGCGGTCCTCTTTGCCTGGATAAAGGCGCGGCAAGGCCAGCAAAATGTCCTCGACGCCCTGGTGGCCGAGTTCATTGCCGTATTCCGAAATGGCCTGCCAGTAGAGCTGGCGGGCGGCATCTCGCTGATCCTGCGCGATGAGCGCGACGCCCGCCCAGTGCACGGCCTCAGCGAGACGCGGACTATCCGGGTGCTGCTGGAGAAAGGTCTCAAAATGCGCCTGCATGGCGGCGTAGTCGCGACGGAGCTGGTGGATTTTTCCGATCTTGAACTGGGCCTGCTCATACCAGGTGCGCGACGCGCCGGCCGGGATGGTGGCGTAGGCCTCGAGCGCGGCGTCGATCTCTCCCAGTGCGCCGAGGGCGTCTCCCTTCAGCACGCTGGCCTCGGCGGCGTCAGCCCCTTCGGGATAGGCGGCGAGGTAGGCATCGAATTCCGCGATGGCCCCCTCGTAATCACCGAGCATGAACCGGCTGGAGGCACGTCGAAACTCCGCCGCCGGGGTGTAGCGGCCGGACTGGGCGTAGCGTTTCAGGTGCGCCTCCAGCTCATCTCGGCAGGCCTGATGCTGGCCGTCAAAGCTGCGCGCCATGCCGTGCCAGTAGCTGGCGTCCTCCGCGACGGGGAGTTTGGAAAACTGCTTTTGCACCTCGTCCAGGCGAGCCAGAGCGGGCTCGATGGCGTCCGCCATCAGGTGGCTGAGGCCCGCCATCAGCAGCGCCTGCGGACCCAGCTCATGATCGGGCTGTTTGGCGTGCAGTTCTTCGAAGACCCGGGCCGCCTCCGTGAACTGCTGATCATCATAAAGCGCCTGGGCCATCAGAAAACGCGCCCGCGCCGTGGCGTCGGCCTCCACCTTCCCCTCAAAGCGCGTGAGCCAGGCGTCCGCATTGGAAATGGCGCGCTGGTAGCGCCGCAGCTCCTGCCAGCACTGGATCACCGCCAGCCCCGCCTGCGCCTGCTGGGCGGCCACTCCCGGCAGAGTGAGCGCCTGCTCCAGCACCAGCGCCGCCTCCCGCCAGCGCTCCATGCCGAGGTAGGCAAATCCCAGCCGCATGCGCACGCCGAGGTCAAAGTCCTTCACCTCCGCAAAGGTGCGCTGCTCCCGCTCGATGCGGGTGAGCACGCTCTTCTTGGCAAACAACAAAGCCTCCCCACCCGGCTGAGCTTTCAGCGTCTCCAGCTCCCGCTTCAGCCGCTCCACCCGATCAGCCTGATGTTTCAAAAGACGCGCCGCAGGCCACACCCGCTGCAGGCAGAAGATGGCCGAGTAAAAATCTCCGCCATCCAAAAAGCGCCCGCCCAGATCCGCCGTCAGACCTTGTAAAGAGACGATCTGCGTCACTTGATCCAGATGGGGTTGCAGAGTGGCCACGAGATCCCGCGCCGCATTGAGTTCACCGAGTTCCATCAGCGCATGCAGCCGCAGCGTCTGGCCGCGCAGGCTGGCCTCCGGGTTCAGCTGCCACAGGCGCGAGGCCTGCTGCTCGAAAAACGCCGCCGCCTGGGCGAAGTCATTTTCCATCACGTAGGTGGTGCCGAACAGCAGGATCGACTCCGTGCGCCGTGCCGCCTGAAACTCCGGCGTTTGATAATAGGCCAAAAAGGCCTCCCGCGCCTCCGGGTAGGCCTGCACCTGGAGCAGGACCACCCCTTTCCAAAAAGCCAACTCATCGCGCAACTTCGGATCCAGCTTCGGCAGCGCCAGCGCCTCCGTGATGAGCTGACCCGCCGCCCCGTACTCCCCCAGACGGATTTTGCACAACGCCACCAGCGGTTTGATCTGAGCCACCGCCTCGGCCGCCTCCGGCGCGCTGCCAAAGTTTTGCAGAAACGTCTCAAACTCCGCCGCCGCTGCCGCCCAGTCTCCGGCGGCGTAGGCGCGATTCCCAGCCTCGATCAGTTTCACCGGATCCGCAACCGATGCCGCATTCGGCACCGTCGCCTGAGCGCGCAGGCAGGATGCCGTCGCCACAAAAGCCCCAGCCGCCGCGAGCAAGCGGATGCAGAAGATAAAGCGTAAGGTCCCATGCATCCTCAAGCGCCTAGCTGGATTCAGTCCAGAATCCTAAGAGGGAAGTTTGAAGCCGCAATCTCGAAATGACAAGTGACGAACCCTTCACCTCGCGATTCCCACTTCGGAGCATTCATCGCAATTCTTGCGGATTGGCGCGTTGACATTGGGCGGAGGGTTCCAATAGTGTTCCATGCCTATGGCCCGTGATTCTCGTCTCCTGTTGAGCCGTCTGCTGGCGGTGGTCCTCGTCACCGTCGGTGCTGCCTCTTGCTCCAGCGTAAGCCGGGGTCCGGGCGGTCAGGTGACGAAGGTGAAGCAAACGCATCTCATCCCCAATGAGCGGGTGCGCGCTCAAGATCCCGCGCTGACGTTCGAGCGGCAATACCTGCTTTACGGAGCCGTCACTGCCGCGCAGCAAATGGAGCGCGCCGGCCAGTACTGGGCCGCTCAATGGAAGGCGGATGATCGCAGCCAGCCCGTGACCGTGCGCTTTGACTACCGTCAGGCCCAGACCGGCCTGAAAGTCCACACCCTGGAAGAGGTGGTGGACCCGGTGAAGCGCTCCAACTGGAGCAAATTTCAAGTGACCGGTGCAGCCTACTCCGGCGATGGCCTCGTGACCGCCTGGAAACTGACCCTGCTGCAAAACGGCCAAGAAATCGCCAGCCAGCAATCCTACCTTTGGGAATGAGCCGATGACGCCCTCCGCGCCCGCTCATCGGCGGCCCGCGTGAGAGCCTGAGTAGAATGAAGCTCCCGCCTTCCGTGCCTCAATCCACGGCCTCTTCGGTCCGTTACCGGCGACTTGTGCGCAGCGCCGAAGGCAGTCGTCGCATGATTCTGTGTCATTCCTGTTGCGAACGCGGGCGAATGATGGCTATCGAGACAAAGCCCACCATCTGAATTCACCCGCTCCCCGAACATGCCTGCCTCCGCTCACACCACCATCCTCGTCGGCCGTCTCGACGACCTCTTTTGGCTCCGGGTGGAAGGCCGCGGCACCTTTCAAAACAGCCTGCTGGTGAAGCGCAGCATGGAGGCCATGATGACGGCCGGGGTGCGCATTTTTGTCGTCGATCTGGAGCGTTGTCCGATCATGGACTCCACCTTCCTCGGCACCCTGACGGGCATCGCCATCCGCCTGCGAGAGGTCGGCGAGGGCAAGGTCCATGTCATCAACGCCAACCCGCGCAATCTCCAGCTGATGGCCAGCCTGGGCTTGAATTACATTTTGGAGGTGGATGAAAACGGCACCCAGTGGCAGGAGCAACGCCGCCGCGCCGCCGCCCTGCTGGCCGGCTCCAGCCAGCCCACCGCACCCGCGCCCGACAAGGAGGCCCAAACCGAGCACGTGCTGGAGGCCCACCAGGCTCTGGCCGATCTGAGCGACGCCAATGCCACCCGTTTTCAGGATGTGATCGAGTTTCTCGAAAAAGAGGTCGGGCGCACGGGCAGCGAGTCCGCCTGACGCGGCCCCGCCGGAGATCCCACCATGGAGCGCGTCGCCCTTTTCACCCTCATTTGCCTTCTGGTGGGCACGGTCGTCGGATGCTGGCTCACCCGGCGGCGCTTCATCCGCCGCCTCCAGAGCGTGGAAGAGGAAGGCAAGGCCCTGCTGGCCGAAGAGCGGCGCATGTTCTGCTTTCTGCATGACTTGGGAGAATCCCTCACCGCCGTGGATCGCAGCGTGTCCATGCATCGGCTCATCGTCGATGGAGTCATGAGCGTGACCGATACCGAAGGCGGCGCACTTTACCTGCTGGATGAAGCCACCGGCAGCCTCGTCCCCAAATACTGCTCCGACCGCTGCGCCCCCCTCGTCAAACTGCCCGAGCGCATCGTCGCCCTCGCCCGGCAAAATCCCAGCTCCCTACTCAGCTTTCTCCGCCTCCACGCCGTCGATCGGGAGGTGTCCCTGCTCGGCCAAATCTTCACCTCCGGGAAGCCGGAAATCATCCCCGACCTGAAGCGAGATCAGCGTCTCGGCAGCAGCAGCAACCCCCTGCACCCCTCCGCTTCCGCCATGGTCAGCCCCCTGGTGTGCGGTGGCCGCCAGATCGGCGTCCTCGCCGTCACCGCCGCCCGCGACCGCCAACCGTTTCGCGACAATGACTTCGATGTCTTCCGCTCCATCGCCGAGCAGTCCGCCTTTGCCCTGGCCAACGCGCTGGTCCACGAGGAAGCCCAGGCCAAGCAGCAGATCGAGTCCGAACTGCGCGCCGCCAGCGCCGTCCAGCGCATCCTCCTGCCGGATCGCGGCCTCGAAATCGCTGGCTACGAGATTTCCGCGCTCAACATCGCCGCCCGCGTGTTGAGCGGAGATTTTTATGACTGCATCGACCTCGGCGGCGGGCGGCATGGCGTCGTCATCGCCGACGTCTCCGGCAAAGGCACCGCCGCAGCGCTCATCTCCGCCATGTGCCGCACCCTGATGCGCTGCATCGCCCCCCGCCTGCCCTCCCCCTCCCAGGTGCTCGCCGCCGTCAATCGCCAGCTCTGCTCCGACATCCAGGAGGACATGTTCGTCACCATGGTCTATCTGGTCATCGACGCCAACGGCAGCATCACCCTCGCTCGTGCGGGCCACACCGCGCCCCTCATCTGGCGCGCCGCCAGTCGCAGCGTGGAGGAGGTGCAAGCCCCCGGCATGGCCGTGGGCCTGGATGATGGCGGCGTCTTCGAACGCGTCGCCCGCGACGTGCAGGTCCCCATGGCCCCAGGAGACACCCTCCTGCTTTACACCGATGGCGTCTCAGAGGCCATGGACGCTAAGGAACTCATGTTTGGAGAAGAGCGCATCAAAAAAGCCCTGGCCCGTCAGGCCGACGCCGGTGCCGAGGCCGTGGTACAAGGCCTCAGCCGCGATGTGGACCACTTCGCCATCACCGCTCAGCGCTCCCTGGATGACATCACCTTGATTGCCTTGAAGAAACCGGCATAGTGCGCCCCCCGCTCCACCGCGAGCGTTATGTTTTCTTTGCGGACGAGACCCGCCGCCCCTCCAGGCAGCCCCCTCTCCCCCTCCGCATTCCCGGCACCGCTCCCCCCCTCCCCACATGAACGATACTCCTCCTCCCAACCCCGAGCCCACGATCGATCCCTCCGACATCGAACCGCCCGTCGTTGAAAGCGCCAACCCGCCCGAGGACAGCGCCGAAGCCGAGATCGCCAAGTGGAAAGACCTCGCCTACCGCAGCCAGGCGGAACTCGACAACTACCGCAAGCGCATGACGCGCGAGACCCAAGACATCCGCGCCTACGCCAACGCCGACCTGCTGCGCAGCCTCCTCCCCATCCTGGATAACTTCGAGATGGGCCTCGACGCCGCCCGCGCGGAGTCCGAAAAATCCATGGTCTTCATGGGCATGCAAATGGTGCACCGCCAGATTCAGGACTTCCTCAAGGACTTCGGCGTCACTGAAGTCGAAGCCGCTGGTCAAAGCTTCGACCCCAATCTGCACGACGCCGTCGCCCAACAGCCCAGCAGCGATCAAGCCGAAGGCACCATCCTCGAGGTCAAACGCCGCGGCTACCGCCTCAAAGATCGCCTGCTCCGCCCCTCCACCGTCGTGGTGGCCAGTGCGCCTCAAGAGACCCACGCCGAAGAGGCCTGATCTCTGCCCCCCGCTCCCACCGTCCCCCCATTTTTTGCCCCCCTGATGGCTGACAAGCGTGACTACTACGAAGTGCTGGGCGTTTCCCGCAACGCCTCCGCCGATGAATTGAAAAAGGCTTACCGCAAGCTGGCGGTGCAGTTTCACCCCGACAAAAATCCGGGAGACGCCGCCGCCGAAGATCGCTTCAAAGAAATCAGCGAAGCCTACGACATCCTCAGCGACGCCGACAAACGCGCCGCCTACGATCGCTACGGCCACGCCGCCTTCAGCGGCGGCATGGGCGGAAGCGGCGGTGGTGGATTTCACGACCCCTTTGATATCTTCCGCGAAGTCTTCGGCGGTGGCGGTGGAGGCGGCATTTTTGAGAGCATCTTCGGCGGAGGCGGAGGCCGCCGCCGCAGCGATGGCCCCCAGCGCGGCTCCGACCTCCGATACGCTCTGGAGATCTCCCTCGAAGACGCCGCCGTCGGCGTGGAGCGCGAGATCGAATACGACCGCCTCGTCCACTGCAAAGTGTGCAGCGGCAGTGGCTCCACCAGTGGCTCTGGAAAACGCGCCTGCCGCACCTGCGGAGGAGCCGGCCAGGTCATCGCCTCCCGCGGCTTTTTCCAAATCCAGCAGCCCTGCCCCGACTGCGGCGGCAGTGGAGAAGTCGTCACCGACCCCTGCAAACCCTGCCGCGGCGTCGGGCGCGTCAAGGAACACACCCGCGTCCGCCTGCGCATCCCCGCCGGCATCGAGGACGGCTCCCGCCTGCGCTCCCAGGGCAATGGCGACATGGGCCCCAAAAGCGGTCCCCCCGGAGATCTCTACGTCGTCGTCCACATCAAACCCAACGAGGTCTTCCACCGCGAGGGCGATGACCTGCATTGCGACGTGCCCATGCCCTTCTCCGTCGCCGCCCTGGGGGGCGAGATCACCGTACCCACCATCGGCGGCAAAGCCACCGTCAAAGTCCCCGCTGGCACCCAAAATGGCACCAGCTTCCGCCTGCGGGGCAAAGGCATCAAACGCCTCGGCCAGGAGTCCCACGGCGATCTCTACGTCCACGCCCAGATCGCCGTACCCACCCGCCTCAACAGCGAGCAGAAGGAGAAGCTGCGGGAATTTGCCGACCTCCTCGGTGAGCACGCCTCCGAGATGGAAGAGACCTTTTTCCAAAAAGCCAAACGCTTCTTCAGCTAGCCCGCGCCCCCTCCCCCCGCCCCATGTCTGACATCGATAGCCTGCTCGCACTCACGCCGGAGGAGATCGAAGCCCGCGTGCTGGCTCTCGGCGAAAAAAAATTCCGCGCCAAACAATTGCAGGAGTGGATCTACGCCCGCCGCGTCGATTCCCTCAGCGCCATGACGAATCTGCCCCAGGCGCTGCGGGATCAACTCAGCGCCACCACCGCGCTCCGCACCATGACGCTTTCCCGCGTCGAAGGAGCCAGCGACAGCACCCGCAAATTCCTCTTCCGCCTCCACGACGGCCGCTACATTGAGACCGTCCTCATTCCCGCCTCTCCCGCCCTTTACGGAGAAAAATCGGATCGCCGCACCCTCTGCGTCTCCAGCCAAGTCGGCTGTGCCTACGACTGCCAATTCTGCGCCAGCGGTCTAGCCGGATTCACCCGCAACCTCAGCGCCGCAGAAATCGTCGAGCAACTGGTGCAGGTCGAAACCCTCAGTGGCGAGCGCGTGGACAACCTCGTCTTCATGGGCATGGGAGAACCCTTGGCCAACTTTTCCAACCTCGTCCGCGCCATCGAGGTCCTCAACGCCGACTGGGGTATCCGCCTCGGCGCGCGCCGCATGACGGTCTCCACCAGCGGTCTCGCTCCGCGCATTCAGCAGCTCGCCGAGGTGCCTCTGCAAATCCGCCTCGCCATCTCCCTGCACGGTGCCACCGATGAGGTGCGAGACCAGATCATGCCCGTCAATCGCAAGCACCCACTGGCGGAACTCTTCGACTCCCTGCATCACTGGAAGCAGCACCACAAGCAGCGGCTCACCTTTGAATACATCCTCATCGAGGGCGTCAACGACAGCCTCGATCAGGCCCGCCATCTGGTGAAACTCGCCCGCTCCGTCGAGGCCAAAGTCAACCTCATCCCTTACAACACCGTCGAAGGCCTCGACTGGAGACGCCCCAGCGTGCCTGCTCAGGAAGCCTTTCTCCAAGTCCTCACCAGCGCGGGCGTACCCGCCACCTTGCGCCGGGAAAAAGGCCACGACATCGCCGCCGCCTGCGGTCAACTCCGGCTCAAACAAGAGACGGAACTCGGCATCATCGAGAGCCCCATCCCCGCCAAACGCATCACCATCGGCGGTTGAAGCGACTCAGCCCGCCGCGTGCTGGCGGCCCTTTTTCCTAAAACCCGCCGCACCCAAAACAAACAGCGCCACCAGCACGGCGATGCCCACCTTGCCCGCCGTCCCCTTGCTGGCCAGCACCCAGATCGTGGCCGCCGTCGCCACCCCCGTGGCCACCAGCATCAGCGCATTCCATCTCAGCGCCGCCACCCCCCGGGGACGCGCCTCACCCAGCACCCGGTCGGAATTCATCAGCAGCAAAAACGTGAAGTAAGCGATCGGGATCATCGCGCCCCCAAAGACGGACGTCGGCACCGCCAGCGCCGCCTTCGCCTGGCTATCACTCCACAGGAAAAACAGGCCCGCAGACCCTCCGATTCCCGCCAGCGCCGCTCCCGTCATGTGCAGCACCCGATTTCCCGGCTGGTTGAAGATTTCACACAGCACGAACCCATTGATCAGCATCAGAATGATGATGGTGGAAAACGCCATGCCCAGCACCCCGATGCCAAACACCCACTGCGCAATGCGCGGCCCCGTCAGCGGCTCCAGCGCATTGGCCAGTTGAAAATTGTCCCGCTGCACCAGCATCGCCGCCAGCTCCTTGTCCGCCAAAGGCAGCGCCTCCCGCCGCGCCGCCAACTGCTCCGGCGTCCATTTCCCCAGCTCCCCGGCCCCACCCGCCTCCGCCGCCAGCCGCGCGTCCACCACCTGATAAAACGCCGTCTCCATGCCCGGCTTCGGTTTCCCCGTCGCATCCAGCACATCGCCACCCTTTGCGTGAAACTGTGCCGACGCCGCGATCACCACACAGCTCGTCGCCAACACAAACGGAATGATCAGCCCCGTGGACAGATCGAAGATCGCCAGCCCTCGATGGTTTTTTCCCCAGCCCTTGTTCAGCATCGAATACGGCAGCAGAAAGGTCATGTTGATGCCCACCGCATTTCCAAACGCCGCTATCATGATGTCACGCTGATCCGCCGTGATCTTCGCCGACCAATAATCCGCGAACGACCCCGTCGCCGCGATCGCCGATGCAAACCCCTCTGCCGGGCGAGTCAGCAGGGAAAAATCCGGCACCAACCCACCCAGCACCGAACTCCAATCCAGCCCGCCCCCCACCGTCATCGCCACCACGACGCCGAAGAACGACAGCACCACCACCGCCACCATCAGCTTGAGGATCCCCTCAAACAATCGAATGCCGCGATTCCCACTCTCATAGAAAAAATTGATCATCAACGACACGGCAAACAACGCACCGCAAACCAGCACCCCACCGGAGGGCGTGTTCAGCATCGGCAGCAGATTTTGCTGCACCGCCGCCGAGCCCAACGCAAACTGCGGCATGCACCAGACCATGTTGGCCAGCAGGGTAGCGATCACCCAGGCCCAGCCCAGCACCGGACTGATGTGTTGATTGATCAGACGAAACGGACGCTGCCCCGAGGTCAACGTCACAAACGCAATCGCGCTCAGCATGATCACCCCCAAGATCATCGCCATTGGCTGCAGCCACATCATTGAGTCTCCCGCGATCGTGCCCAAATACAGCGCACTCGCCAGCGAGCCCCCGCCCAAGGTGATCGCCCCTTGCAACCACCCCGGCCCCGACCGCTTCGCGTAAGCTGCCAGCCGTGATTTCAACGGGCGCTGGACGATCTCCGCCATCGCTTCATTTTCGCCATCTCGCTGCGAGATGTTCGCGTCATCATGCTGGTTGCTCATAAGATTGGACCCAGGAGTTGAAAGCCGCCACGGGCGGGCACCCTGGTGGCAGCCCCTCCCCGACGCAACGTTCTTTTCCCCCCCTTCCATCCTCCCGCTCGGCAGATCCTCGCAACATGATCCTCCACCCTGCGTTGCCTCCTTCATGCGCCTCCTCGTTTGCCTCCTCCTCTCGACCCTCACCCTCACCGCCTCCGCCAAAAACGTGGTGTTTTTCCTCGTCGATGACCTCGGCCGCATGGACGTCTCTCCCTACAATCCAGACACCTTTTACGAGACGCCCAACATCCAACGCCTCGCCGCCTCGGGCATGATGTTCACCAACGGCTATGCCGCCAATCCCGTCTGCTCCCCCACCCGCTACAGCATCCAGACCGGCAAATATCCCACCCGCGTCATGGCCACCAATTTCTTCTCTGGAGAACGCGAGGGGAAGTTCAAACCCGCGCCGCTGCAAGATGTCATGCCGCTCGAAGAAGTCACCGTCGCCGAAGCCTTCAAGGAAGGTGGTTACAGCACCTTCTTCGCCGGCAAATGGCATCTCGGCCCCACCGAAGAGTTTTGGCCTGAGCACCAGGGTTACGACGTCAACAAAGGCGGCTTCTCCCGCGGCGGTCCCTACGGCCCCGGCAAGTATTTCGTGCCCTACGGCAATCCTCGGCTCGAAGACGGACCCAAAGGGGAGCACCTACCCATGCGGCTCGCCCGCGAAACGGCCGACTTCATTCAGGCCCACAAAACCCAACCCTTCTTCGCCTTCCTCGCTTTTTACTCCGTCCACACGCCCCTCGTGGCTCCACCAGAATTGGTCAAAAAATACGAAGAAAAAGCCCGCCGTCTCGGCCTCGACAAGCAACCCGAATTTGCCCCCGAAGAGCAGGTCCTGCCCGATGTCAAAGAACCCCGCCAAGTCCGCATCCTCCAACGCCACGCCGTCTATGCAGCCATGGTCGAGTCCATGGACACTGCCGTCGGCAAGGTGCTGGACGCCATCGATGCCGCCGGCCTCACCCAAGAGACGGTCGTCTGCTTCATGAGTGACAACGGCGGCCTCTCCACCTCCGAGGGCTCTCCCACCAGCAACCTGCCCTTCCGCACCGGTAAAGGTTGGGTCTATGAAGGCGGCATCCGGGAGCCCTTCATCATCCGCGCACCCGGCGTCACCCAGCCCGGCTCCACCTGCGACGTGCCCGTCATCAGCACCGACTTCTATCCCACCCTGCTCGCTCTTTGCGATCAGCCGCTCAAACCCGCCCAACACCTCGACGGCGTCAGTCTCGTGCCGCTGCTCCAAGGCGGCACCTCACTCGATCGCGAGGCCCTCTACTGGCACTACCCCCACTACTCCAATCAAGGCGGCATCCCCGGTGGAGCCATCCGCATGGGCGACTGGAAGCTCTTCGAGCGCTTCGAAGACGGCCGCGTTCAGCTTTACAACCTCAAAGACGATGTCGGCGAGAAAAACGATCTCTCCTACGCCGAACCCAACCGCGTCAAAGACCTGCGCGCCAAACTTCACGCCTGGTACCGTCAGGTCGATGCCCGCTTTCTCGATCCCAAATCCCCCGATGGTCCCATGCCTTGGCGACCCGATGGCGACTGATCTCCGGCCTCTCACGACCCTCTCGTGAAACTGGTCCGCCTCCTCGCCAAACATCGCTCCCTCGGCAGCCAGGCCGCCTCCCGCGCGCTGGCCGGTGGCCGCGTCACCCTCAACGACGCCGTCGTCACCGAAGCCAACCGGGAAGTCACGCGCTTCGATCACGTCCGCCTCGATGGCGAGGTCCTACAAACCGGCTGCCGCGCCCTCTACCTCATGCTGCACAAGCCATCCGGCATCGTCAGCGCCACGCACGACCCAGCTCACCGCACCGTCATTGACCTCATCGACGATCCCGATCGCGAAACCCTGCACCTCGCCGGGCGGCTCGACCGCTCCACCACCGGTCTCATGCTCCTCACCAACGACGGCGCATGGTCGAAACGCATCACCGAAAAAGCCTTCGGCATCACCAAAACCTACCTCGTGCAAACCCGAGATCCCATGGATCCCGCCATCGTCCGAGACTTTGCCCGGGGATTCTATTTCGCCACGGAAAACATCACCACCCAACCCGCCGAACTCACCCTGCTCGATTCCCATCACGCCCGCCTCACCTTGAGCGAGGGTCGCTACCACCAGATCAAGCGCATGTTCCACCGCGTCCAGAACCGCGTCACAGCCCTGCACCGGGAAGCCATCGGCCCCATCCAGTTACCGCACGATCTGCCGCCCGGTCACTGGCGGCCTCTCACCCCTGCCGAACGAGACAGCATCCTCCGCAGAGTCTTCAACGAAGTCTTTGACGAAGTCTTCGACGAAGTCTGACTCACTGTCCTTTCTTCCCGTATTTCTTCTCGAACTCCGTCACCGGATTCCAGTCAGGGCGGCCATACAGCTTCTGTTGACGCTCCACTTGATGATTCGGATAGGCATCGAAAATGTCGCCTCCACCCAGCACGCGAGGATCCCCTTGCAACTCTAATTCACGCTCCAACTGCTGCCACATCTCCGCTTTCGTCCCCGCGTGGTTGGGATCGTCCGCCAGATTTTTCACGCAATCGGGATCCGCGTCGATGTCGTAAAGCTCCTCTCCCGGCCGCAGACCAAACGCCATCTCGTAGTACTTGTAGTCTCCATCTCCCATCGAAAGCCCCGTCAAATAGGACTTCGTCGGCGAAGCATCGCAGTTCAAATAATCGTATTGAGGATCTCCCACCGGCCAGCGCTTCGGTTTGAAATTCCGCACGTAGAGGAACGCATCATTGCGCAGAGCCCGCACCGGATACGCCACCGAGAGGTCCTCCCCATCCGTCCGCCCAATGTCATGCCGCTCCTTGCCCAGCAGCGTGTGATTCCGCTCAGGATCGATCCTGCCAGATCCCTCCGCAAGCAGCTGTGGCAGGAAGCTTTTGCCCGTCATTTGCGGATGCTTCGCCACGCCCGCCACCTCCAACAGCGTCGGTGCCAGATCCGGGAAAGTCACAAAATCCGTCACCACACGTCCCCCTTTCACCCGGGCACCCCATCGCACCGCAAAGGGAATGTGGAAGCCATCATCATAAATCTGCCCCTTCACGCGCGGAAACGGCATGCCGTGATCCGACGTCGCAATGATCAGCGTGTCCTCCAACAGCCCGCGCTCCTCCAGAGCCTTCAGCGCACCACCGATGTGGCGGTCATACCACTCCACCTCGATCGCGTAATCCGCCAGATCTCCCCGGATCGTTTCATTGTCCGGGTAGTACGCAGGCACCGTGACCTTGGAGAGATCCCGGTTCTCTTTCTTGTGGCTATCCAACTCGTAGGCCCGATGGGGCTCCTTGGTTCCCAACCAAAAGCAGAAGGGCTTGTCTCCGGGTCGTGCATCCAGAAACTCCGCAAAATTGGCCGCGTAATCCGTGCTCGCGATTCCTGAGTAGGGCGGCTTCAGCTTGTGGGAATCCCACGCGTAACCCGCAGGATTGACGGCATGAGTTCCCCCGTTTTTCCCCATCGTCGCACTGTCGAAGTCTCCCGGACCCCAGCCTTTGCCCGTCAGGCCAATGAAGTATCCCGCGTCCTCCAGCAGATACGGATAAAAACGCCACTTCGAGGACAGGATCGGATTGTGATTGCAGGCCTCTTCCAACTGCCAGGAGTAACGCCCCGTCAGCAGACACGCCCGCGCCGGCGCGCACTTCGGATTGCAATTGTACGCCTGCTCAAACCGCACTCCCTCATTGGCGATTCGATCAAAATTCGGCGTGCTCACATAGGTGCTGCCATACGCCCCCATGCTGTCCCGGGAGGCATCATCCGCGATGATGAAAAGAATGTTGGGTCGGTCCTGCGCCGCACGAGCCGACACCGCCATCAAGCAGAGCAAAAAGAGAAAACGTTTCATTCGTCCAGGTGGAACGTGCCGAGCCCCTGGATGTTGCAGCTTCCTGCACTACTCCTTCTTCTCTTTCTGCGAACTCGCCTGCGCCGCATCGGAACGCTTCTGGGCCGCTTCCTTGATCCTCTTGCGAACCTCATCCAAACGACTCGGCCAACGGAACGTCGGCGCATTCTCTGGGTCATAACCCTGCAAGTGACCTCGCAACCTCGTGTGAGGTTTCGTGTAGCGCAGCTCCGTGTCTCCAAACACCTCTCGGCACAAGGCTGCCAGTCCCGGGTCATACTCCACCAACTCCACCCGCGTGTTCACATGGTTGTGGTCATGATCGTTCTCTCGGTTGTTATCAAACCAAGACTGCACCCCCTCCGCAAAGTACTCGTGTCGGTTCACCGACGCATATTTTCCCGCCCACAACCCCGCCTTCATCGCCGCGTCGTACGCCGCTTTCACCCTCTGATCAAAACTCGAATCCACATTCGCCATGCCACGCAGATGGATGTTGTGCGCCAGCTCGTGAATCAAAATGCACTCCGTCGGGAATGGATCTCCTTCAAACCCCAACAGATTCTCCTCCGCGCAAGAACAGTACGGATCCGTCGCGCTGCCTCCCATACCGCGGGAACGCGCATCTCGGAAATCCCGCGCTGAGAACTCTTCGAAACCCGGCACCGGCCCACGCGCCATCCATTGCCACTCCGGTTGATCGGTAGTGAATTCATCATGCGCCAACACGCACAAGCGCGCCCCACTCAGAACCATCGCTCGCCGCACGTCCGGTCGCTGCGCCAGCATGAGGTCGATCAAATACGCCGCCTCTTTCAGTGCATACGGATTCACCTTTTCCGATGCCACCACCGGGAATCCCCCCACATCCAATCGCTGGGTGTAAAAACCGGGAATGCCCCCATATCGAAAAGCTTGCACCTTCACCTCAGCCGTCACCCGCTCCTCCTTCTGATCGTCGCGTCCCACCATCAGAAACTGGTGACCCAGCGTCGTGCCAATCACCGTGTCTTCACCTGGCTTCACCACCCCATTTTTCACACGCTCCCCATCGGGTCGGATCCAAAAAACATCGATCACCTGCGGGCTTCCATTGATGATCTGCAGCTTTGGACGCTCCGCCAGGTCCGCCCTCAGCGTCTTCCCTCCCAACCCCAACACCAAAATCAGCATCAGAGCCCACTTGGATCCTCTCAAGCTCACGGCCCACCAACCTCCCAATTGGAACGCCGCTTCAGCATGTGAACGGACAACAAACCCGCCGCCATCATCCCTCCCCCTCCCAGAAGATGCACCGCAGCAAGAAGCTGATTGGTGTGATGCAGCCCACTGAATCCTGCCTTTGCCCACGCGATGACCAACATCGCCGCCAACACCCCCGCGCCCAGCAAAACTCCTAGCAGCAAAAAGAACAGGCTGCCCTCGTCCATATGAATCAAACGGCGAGTGATCGGCAGAGGCGCGTCCCCTTCACGAAGGTACAAGCTGCATCCCAGCAGGTAACATTGAATGCCGAAGATCGACACCAGAAGCAGCAGCGCCTGAGTGTGCAGATCAAAAATGCTAAACGGCCCGACCGAAATCGGCCCGACCAAAACGGCCAGGACTTGCAGCAACGAAGTCGGCACCGCCAAGACAAGCCCCAACCATTCAAACAACGAGGGCTTCTCCGAAAGAATGAAAAGCAAATGCCTCATTCCGTCTCGCCATGTTCTCAAATGCGCCACGCGATGCTCCGGTCCCTTGCGCAAACCCGACGGGATCTCCACGGTCCGCGCACCCGACTTGAGCGCCTTGATCAACAACTCTGATGCAAACTCCATCCCCGACGAACGCACCTCCCAATTCAGATAGCCTTCCTGGCGCACGCACCGAAAGCCCGAATTGCAGTCCGTCAGCTTCCCTCCATACAATCGGTTGATCAGCCAGGTCAAAACGGGAGTGCCAATGTAGCGGTGCAATGGCGGCATCGCTCCCGGTTCGATCTTCCCGATCATTCGCGAAGCAATCGCCATGTCCGCCTCGTCTTTTACCGCCGCTCGATAAAGATCGTTGGCATCCTCATAAAGGTAGGTCATGTCCGAATCCGCAAACATTACGAGCCGACCTCGAGCTGCTTTGATGCCCGCATTCAACGCCGCACCGTATCCCCGCCTCGCCACCGGAACCACTCGACATCCCAGTTCTTCAGCAATCTCACGAGATCGATCCGTGCTGCCATTGTCTGCTACAATCACCTCATAGCTTGCCCCAGACTGATCCAGCGACGCCTTCACTTGCCGAACGCATTCCGCCAACGTTTCCTCCTCGTTGAGACAAGGAAAGACAAACGTAAGGTCCAGGGATGTCTCTTGTTCAGCAGTTTCCATTTTGATCGCAATTCGCGGTTCCTTTCGGCTTCCGCGCTATCACCAAGTACTGCCCACCAAATGGCAGTTTCGCAAGCAGCGGCTCCAACCAGCGCAACCCTTTGAGTGCCGCAGGAAACACAAACGCAAAATCCGTGCCTTCAATCTCAAAGCCCGCCTCGCGGAGCATGGCCCGCGCCTGAAACGGAAACAACATTTGAGCATCCGCGTCAAATGGCACCCGTGCCATCACCCAATGCACGATGGGATTCCATCGATTGTTCTCCCAGAACGCAAACCTGCCACCCGGCGTCAAGGTTCGCCAGATTTCTCGAAGACAAGCCGCTCGCTGATCCGGAGGGATATGATGAAAAACCCCATTGGTGAACGCTAGATCCATCGTGGAATCCTCCACCTTCCCGGATTCCGTGAAAAAAGTCGCCCCTGATCCGTTGTAGAGGCGGCGAGCCTCTTCCAAAGACGCCATTGAGGGATCCACCCCAACGTAGGAACCTCCAAACTCTCGCCCAAGCGGGTCGCAACTTCCGCCCGTTCCGCAGCCAAAGTCCAGAATCGAATTTGCTGTCCATGGTGCCTTCAACCAACGTCGTCTCATCCATGTCACTCGACCCTCCGCAAAGAACTCCTTCCCCTCGCCCGTGAGTCTCAGTCCCTGGGCCAACTCCTCATCGTAACGTTGCGCGTGGTGATCAAACTCTGCGTCTTCCATAGCCTATTCTTCAAACCGCTTTGGAAATCCGCTCCACTTGGCCACCGGTTGTGGAAGAGACCGCTTCCACCCTGCTACGGCGCTCTTGCATGTTTTCCCGTGCCATCCTTCGCCAATCACTCATCGCTTCGGAAACCAATTCCGGTTCTCGCACTCCCCCAGACAGAATCGTCCGCACGGTCCGCACCAGCACCACACAATCCAAAAGCAAACTCATGTGCTTGAAGTAGTAGAGATCATATTCGTGCTTCCGCCACGCATCATCAACCGAACTGCCGTAGGGATAACTCACCTGAGCCCAACCAGTGAGACCGGGCTGCATCAAAAGCCTTTCTCGATAGTGCGGGATCTCGGCTTCCAGCATGTCAAAAAACTCAGGACGTTCCGGTCTTGGCCCCACGAAGGACATTTCTCCCTTGAGGATATTGATCAACTGAGGAATCTCATCAATCCGGAACTTCCGCAGCCAATTGCCCAACGGATAGCACCTTGCGTCGTTTTTCCCCGCCGACCACATCGGTCCTTCCTCCTCCGCATTCAAATGCATCGTGCGGATTTTCAACACCTCAAATTCCCGCCCCAGTCGCCCCAGGCGCACCTGGCGAAACAGAGCCGGACCGGGTGAAAAAATTTTCACCAATCCCAAAGCCAAGAGCGCCAATGGTCCCAGCACGAGAAGAAGAATCGTGGCGACTGCCAGATCATAGAGTCTTTTAACCTTACGAACGTACCCAATTCCCGTCTGGCTCGTCGCTCGGAACAACCAGCTTTCCGAGACCAGCCCCAGCGGTACTGCTTGGAACGCATTTTCATACACATCCGCCAAGGCAGCGATCTCCACCCCCGCAAAACGCCATCGCCTCAAAAGTGCTGTGAGATTAGGGTCCACCAGATGGTTTTCCCTCACCAAGATCAGATCAGGCGTACCGGTCTCTTCCCGGTCATCAAAACTGCCGACATCGCCTAGAGATTTTAAGTCACCGCAAGGCTGATAACCATTGACGCCCAATACGCCCCTCACGATCACTCCCGCCATTTGCCGGGCCATTAAGGTAGCAGCTTGTTCATCTTTACTGGAAGAAACCAAACACACCGCACTAGTCGGAGTCTTTTCCCTCTTTCGGGCCGACCAATAAAGGTGCCTCGACAGCCAAACAATCGCCAGTAGCAGCGTTGCGAGGCCAAGCACTCCGCGACCGACTCGAGAGGAGAAATCCAGTGACCCAATCGTCAAAATCACTGCCGTCGTGACCACCAAGCTAGACAAGATCAAACGCAATCTCCAAACCCAATCACCTTGAGTCTTCTGACCAATACCGCCATACATTCCTCCAACATAAAACACGCTAGGAGCAGCGATCGCCCCCACCAAAACCGCTGGCCAATACCGAGTGACCATGCCATTCCATGGTTCGCCAAACCGAACCATCATGGCGAGCACGTAAACGAAAACAACGGCGAGTGCGTCAAATAGGGCACCGCCTAAAGTCCGCAATACTCGACGGCTTATTGCATGGGTTTTGAGCATTGTTGAGGTGATTCCACGGGAGTTGAACCAGCCGCAAAAGGCGCTCGTAAAGGGGCTGCATGTGCCGAGTGCCAACCCCGATGCTGTAAGCCTATCTGTAGTTGCGATCAGCTACGGGCGCTGGCACAAAATGCCGATTTTCCCCGGCACTAAAGTACCAATCATTTTTTCGTGAGCTGGACTCGTAGATACAAGAACTCAGAAGAAGGGCGGGTGCCAAAGCAGCAAGCAAAAGGAACGTTCTCATCGTTGTGGTTCGAGTTAGGGTTATTCGTGAAAATATACTGAAAAAAGGCTCAGGATCCAAGAATGGCTAAAATGCGAACCGCCGTTCAGGAACAAAAACCATATCCCCTTCCCCCAATTCAATATCCGTTCCCTCACCGTTGCGGAGTGCCTTCAGATCGAGCGGTATCTTGGTGCGTTTTCCACCCGTGGAACGTCGCAACACATAGGCTCCCCGATCGATCGCAAAATCACTCAGTCCTCCTGCAATCAAAATAGCTTCATAAGCATAGATGGGAACGCCCGACTTTACCGCAAGCATGTGTTGTCCAGGGCGCATGACGCCACCAACGACATACACCAACATCTTGGGCATTTCAGTGAAATTGGTCACAGGTTTCGCGCCGACCCTGTCCACAATCACCGTCGCTTCTTTGAGTTGGGAAACTTCGAGCAGACGCTTGATCTGATTCTGCACGCCTTCCACGGTCAATCCTGCAACATCAATGCGACCCAACTTGGGCAGAATGATGTCACCGCGTTCACGGACAATGTGCATTCCTGAAAACTCCGGGTCTTCCATGACGAAGATTTCGAGTGTCTCGCCCACTTTTACTGTGCGGTCCTCTTTGACCTCGAGACCAACGGGCCGAAGAGGTGGAGGCACATTGGTAGGTGTCGGCAGCTCACTAGCACAACTCGCCAATAAGCCCGCAAACCCGCCTAAAAGGATCCGGCCACTGCGGAAGGATCTCGTTCTAATTTCAAATTGCATCGCACTTTGCCCAGATTCAGACATGCACTTTTTAGATTCGATTGATTGTTGATTGACTCGCAAGAAATAACTGAATACCTCTCAAAAGCAAGGCTCCCACCCCAGAAAGAAAACCAGGGCGGGAGCCAAAACGGCACTGAAAACGTTGGTTGGCGTGGTCCCTCTTCGTCAAGATCTCCCCAATCACTTATCCGTCATTGTGTCACCCTTGCGACTCCACACTTTTTCAGCGTTAGCGTTGATATAGCGCTTCTCCTGTGGAGTCGGAGTCACAGTGAGCAAAATGTGGTCGTAGGTTGGACGGAAGAAGCGGGCCACACGCACCGGATTGGCCTTGGGATCCACCAAGTAATTGGGGTTCTCATCGGTCACCGACATCAGCAGGCGGATGTCGCCCTGGTACCGGGGAGAAGGCGAAACACCCTCCACATAAATGGCCCGTGGAACAATCTGCAGGTTGTAGGGGTAAACTCGATCGTCAATGGTCCACTCGTAGCTCAGGCGCTCGGGATCACGAGTGTCGATGAGTTTGGTTTCCCGGTTGGTGTCCCACACAATGATATGACCCATCCCGTTGCGTCGCTCTTCATCGCTATCAAACTCTCCGGATTTTGCGTCACGATTAATCCCAGTAACCTCAAGACGAACCTTCGCCCGACCCTCATAATCGATTTTATAGGGTGTCAGTCGGACGACGACGCGAGTCAATTCACCGACGCCAACCACCAGTCCAGGAGGGGTTTGCTGGAATGCCCCGTTGTCGGCAGGATCGAAGTTATTGATGGTGCCATCGTAATTGAAGTCGCCATCAACATCGATCTTGGCCAGTTTCCGGTTGGGGTCTCGGTAAAGGTTTTGACGCTGTCCAAAGTATTTACTGACATCACCCGCTACATCCATCTGGGTCTCGTTGCCACGAGGCAAGCCAGCAGTGGCGCTTAAATGTTCATCTTGAGCATTCACCGAATCAGCCCCATAAGGCATTCCCGCCAGGGTGATAGCCATCAAGGCTTTGGATCGGAGTATTCCACTAAAGAAGGTCCTAACAAGGGGCCGTGAGGAAGTCTTGGTTTTCATTGTTTGTATGGGTTGAGAGGGAGGCTTTTGCTGTTTTAATCCGAATGGAGGAGTGCGGAGTAAAATAACAGAATCAAATTAAAAAGTGCGAACTAGCTGGAGATAGAAAGTCCCCCAGTCACCATCAGCCACGGTTCCATTGTTACTAACGTCCACATTGCGATAGCCGAGAGAGCCCTGCAAACGTGTTGCCAGCCTTGATCGCAGTTCAATTTGGTAAAGGATTGTTGTTTGATCAAAAATCTGACTCACCTGCTGGTGACCTATACTGCCGTAGATCTGGGAGTAGTTGCCTAAATCATAAGTGGCAAACAAGCCCTCTCCAAAAAACCGCGTATCTTCGTTATCCGTTTTGGCCCAACCAACATGATATCCCAGTCGGGCTCGTTTCGAAGGAGACCAGACTAGACTACCGCCCAAGTTAGTTCCGAGCCAGTCACTACCGACGTCTGGCGAGAAATAACCTTGGGCGTAATGCAGTCTAGCTAACAGTCTTGATGTGACTTTCCAATTTGCGCTTAAATTCCAGAGTAGTTGATCTCCATTTTCTCCGAATGTATATCCTATTCCTCCTGAAAAAGTCAGATTACGCAGCAATAACCATCCTTTAGTAAAATCAAGCGGCATAGTCGCCGTAAGCATCGCCATGTGCTGATAGAACGAAAGATCCTGACTGAAAGATGACCATGTTAACGAAGGCGCGATGGGCCATCCATTGTCGTCATAAGTGAGGGCAGCTTGCCAGATCTCGCTACCTTTCGTGTGATCAAAACCGTCAAACGACCACGAGTCGCGGCGCGTCATCCCAGCCTGGAATCGAGAATAACGAGTTGGAAAAACTGCAGCTCGAATTCCTGCCTGATTGTATAGCCAAGCCCTTTTTGAATCAAACCAATCTCCTCGGCTGTAATCAAATTCATGAATTCCAATGCTCGCTCCTACCGTCTGCGCGAAGGCACCATCGTAGGTTTGATTGCGGAAAAGATCCCATCCGGAAACTGCACCAACGAAGTCAAAAAGTGAAATATCCCATTGCCCAATTTCAAACTGGTGGAGAATTGTCGCAAAGGCTGCAGGCTGACCCGATGTCATGTAAAAACCGAATCCACCGTCCGCGCCTGTGTCCTCGTCATATATAAAGTAGAGTCGCATATCGACCAAAAAGGCTGTGCGATCCGTCAATCTGAACCCACCACGAATCGTCGGCGATACTCCAGCGATGAAGCCATCTCCCACGTCAAACTGACGCGAGCCGTGCCCATAAGCAGCAAGAGCCGATATGTTCATCACGTCGAAAAACAACGGCGACCACTTTGAGATCCCTGGGTAAGCGCGAGTGAGGTATGCAAGGTGGGACCTCGACTTGTCGTAACTTCGCGTGAGAAAGGGGAAATTCCCAGAAACATCAACCGATGAAAAACCAGTCGTGTTTTGGAAGAAGTTGAAGCCCTGACCACGGGTGAAAGGTCGAAGTACGTAATCGATCGGCTGGAGATTACGCTGCAACCAATTGAGCGGCGTCGGCTGAGTCTCGTAAGCCCAGAAATCACTGGTCGCGCCAATTGTTGTGAGGTCGGGACCATTCAATACCCCCCCCGAACTCCTCGGATAATCGGGATCCGCTCCCCAAGGCCCGCTCAGCGTGAGGCTGTCTTGGAGGGTTGGAAAATAGCCGGGGTCAGACCTGACATCACCAACCTGGGCGGACAATTGGGCGACGCCAAGCCAAGCCGTGAAGGCGATCGCGGCGAGTCGGGCTGAAGGAAAAATAGGGCGCATGATGATCGATGGTTAATCTGGCTCAAGCAGGCTGCGACTAAAGGGAGCAAAATTGATTTAACGGAACGATACTCAGGGAGGCGACCTTCAAAGTCAACCAAAGAAGTTGGCTGGCAAAAAAAACAGTATTTACCTAGGCTTGGCATCTCCAAAACTTTTCGTTTCCGGCACTTTTTGTGGATTTTTCAGCCTTTTGAGCTTCCAAATCATCAAACGGACGGCAAGATAAAGAGGTTAATGTAGTGGATTTCTTTGTATCAGAATGTGAATAACCTTCGTATTCCATCTCGGTTTTATTGCCCGAGATTCACGATTGGAGACTTGGTCAATCGTTTTATTTTCCCACTTGGGCACCTCCAAATGCCAAGGCCGGTTTCATGCCAAAAGGCACCCTTTTCTTCTGGCGCCTTAATTTTAAGGCTGGCTTACTGTCAATCTCGCTCAAAAGCTTGAATGCCTGCTGGGCGGAACCGACCACGATCCGCCTTTGCCGTTGGCTTGCCCTCAAAAAACCCAAATTGGATTGGAGGGTCGAAAACGCTGCTTCTGCTCCCGATTTCCCGCGATTTAAGAAGCGGCTTCACGGGCCTTAGTTGTGATTGCAGTCGGGATCCCGGGGGACGGGGAGGCCGACTTGGTCCACGGGGTGGGTGTAGAGATAGCGCCAGACGGGTTCGTAGAGGTAGCGTCCTGCGGGGTCTTTCGGTGTGTTTTTTCCTGGTGTGACGGCGGAGTGAGCCTGTTTGTCGCTGCCGCCGACGTCAGCAGTGGAGATGAGGCGGCGGGTGTTGTCGTAGGGTGGTTGGGCTTTTTCGACCTCGGCGATGGGACCGAATTGATTGAGGTTGAGGAGTTCCCAGCTGCGGCAGTAGTGGTCACCGGCCCAGCCGCCATCGAGCACATGGCTGAAGCCAAAGAAGCGTTCTGCGGGGGTGGCAGAAGGCAAGGCTTGCCAGTCTTGATCCTGATCCCGTGGGCCGCAGAGCATGACGACGCGAGCGACCTGGACCTGCTTGGCAAAGCGCGCGGCGGTGGTGGAGCCGTGGGAGGAGCCGGAGATGATGACTTTGTCCCATCGGACAGCGGAGTGATCCTCGGTCAAAAACTGCTGCCAGTTCCCTTCGGGGTGCTTTTCAGCGAGCCAGATGAGGAAGTGACGGGCGCGCTCCATCATGCCATCGGGCGGGGTGAGATTCAGCTCGGGGCTGTGATCCTGCCCGGTGGCGGCTTCAAGCCGGACGTCGCCCCGGGCTTGGCCGTCTTTTGGGGTGGGTCGGCAGAGTTTGCCGAACCATTTGTTGGCGTAGTGCACCTGGATGGCGTGCAGTCCATAATCGTTGAGCCGTACAAACAACTCGTCGTTGTAACCCATGAGCCAGATGACGAGCTGGCCGCGAGATTGGATGCTGAGATCGACGGAGGCTTTTTCCAAATCGGCTGGTTTTTCCGCCGTACCGAAGGTGAAGTCGATCTCGGGGTGCTCGCGCGCGGCGGGATCGAGCTCGCTGGCGCGGGCTTGGAGGACGGTGCGTTCGGCCAGGGCGGAGGACGCGGCCAGCAGGCAGAGGGCAGCGACGAAAATGCAGGGGGAGTTTTGCATGGGGGCGGCGAAATGGGACCAGGGTTACTTGAGCGACCATTCCGGCAGGCGGATGAGTTCGCCATTTTTCAAAGCGGACTCATGGGCGAGGATGCCGCAGAGAGTGATGTTGGCGGATTGCACTTCATCGGGGTACCCTTCGCCGTGGCCACGGAGGTACTCGATGAACTGATGCACAAGGTGGGGGTGCGAGCCGCCATGACCAGCGCCCTGAGTGAAGCTGAGGTGTTCTTCCCCTCCCTCTCCACCATAGACACCGCCGGTGGTGAAGGGGGCAATTTCAGGCGGCAGACGATCTGCGAAGTCGGGGCAATGAACTTCTTCGGGGATTTCGGGTTCGGGTTTTTTGGCGGTGTGGAGGACGAGGGGCCGACCTTCGATGAGGGGCCATTCGACGGATTTTTGAGAGCCATAGACTTCGAAACTCTCGCGATACTGGCGGGCGACGTCGAAGAGTGAACGATAGACCTGGGCGCTGAGATCGCTGTCTTTGAAGCGGATGTGGGTGGTCTCTACGGCGAAGGGGGAGCCGTAGCAGGCGTGCATTTCTTCGCGAATGGTGCCGGAGGGGAAGCAGCTGACAAACTCTGCCTGGTTGCGGGCGAGGCCTAGGACCGGACCGACACAATGGGTGGCGTAGTGCATGGGCGGCAGGCCCGGCCAGTAGCCCGGCCAGCCGTCCATGTCCTGCTGGTGGCTGGCTTTGAGGAACTGCAGCTTGCCCAGCTCGCCCTGGTCATGCAGGTGCTTCATGTAGAGGAACTCGCGGGCATAGACGACGGTTTCCATCATCATGTAGCGCAGGCCGGTCTCGCGGCAGGTATCGACGATGGCTTTGCAATCCTCCACGCTGGTGGCCATGGGCACGGTGCAGGCGACGTGTTTTCCCGCGCGCAGGGCCTTGAGGGTATGTTCTGCGTGGTTGGGGATGGGCGTGTTGATGTGGACGGCGTCGATGTCGGGATCCTGCAGCAGCGCCTCGTAGTCGGTGTAGCGCTTGGCGACGCCGAACTTGTCTCCCACTTCCTTGAGCAAATCCGGGTTGCGCTGGCAAATGGCCGCCATCTCGGCATGGGGGTGGCGCTGATAAATGGGGATGAACTCAGCGCCGAAGCCGAGTCCGATGATGGCGATGCGGGGGTGGGTGACGGTGGTGGACATGAGGATGAAAAGGGAGCCTGGAGGGCAGTGTTGTGATCCGGGAAAGACCTCGTCAATCATTATCGGAATCGCGTCAGGAGCCAAATCCGAAGATTGAGAACGTCCCGCGAGGTCACCCACTCGGGTTTTCCAGTGTTGGCAGTGGTAGAGCGGCGGCGCATGATGAGGCTGCCATGGCCGCCACTCGGACCCAACCCGCCCCGATCGAATTGCCTGCCTGCGGAGTGATCGCACTGGAAAGCCATCACGCCGAGGGCTTCACCATGGCGGCTTCGAGCCACGCGTTTTGGGAGGTGTTCTTTGTGCTGGCTGGGAGAGGAGTGTTTCGTCTGGGTGAGCGGGAGGAAACCTGCACGCCGGGGCATTTGATCCTGGTGCCGCCCGGCGTGGCGCACTGCATCCAGGATGCGCCGGGTGCGCCGCTCTCCCTCTCGGTGCTGGGGATCCGTGCAGACTTGGTGGCCCTGGATCCCGATGCCGCACGGCTACCTGCGGGGCGATTGGAGCTGACGGAAGGAGCGGTGACACAGGTGCGCCGGGAGTGGCGGCGGTTGTGGTTTGATCAGTCTCGACCTCTGCCGGGAGCGGCCGCCCTGAGAGTCGCTCGGGCGCTGCGGCTGCTGGGCCTTCTGGTTCGCGGCCAGCTGATGGCGGAGGAGCGCGGGTTGACCTCGAAGGGGCGTGTCCGCCGCTATTTGGCGGAGCTGGAACAGCGCTTTTTTGAGGTGGGCTCCATCGATGACGAAGCAACCCGTGCGGGACTGAGCCGCCGTCGTTTCACCCAGCTGGTGCGCGAGCAGACGGGTGAGACTTGGCATGAGCGCGTGACCCGCCTGCGGATGAACCACGCGCAGCATCTGCTGGCGACGACCCGCCGAAGCGTGACCTCCATTGCCTTCGAGTGCGGTTATGACGAACTCTCGAGTTTTTACCGAAGCTTCCGCCGTCAAATGGACATGACGCCGACGGAGTTCCGCGAGGGCTCAGGTCTCGGATGAAACCGACCCGTACAGGCAGCAGGGTGCGATCTGGCTGGGCACAGCGAGCGATGCGCTAGGACTGAGCTTTGCCTGCTCTGGCCTTGGGGCGCGCCTTGCCCTTGCCTTTGCCCGGGGCGGGTGTGCGAGCTGGAGGTTCGGGATCTTTGGCGGGGACTTTCAATTCCTTGCGCAGGCGATCGAGTTCGGCGTGCAATTCTTTCACGACCTTGGCTTTGGCGGGATCCGCATAGACGTTGGTCATTTCATCGGGATCGGTCTCGCGATCGATCAGCTCCCAGTAGTCCATGTCGGGCTCATAAAAATAGAAGAGCTTGTACCGATCCGTAACGACGCCGTAGTGCCGCCGGACGGAGTGGGCACCGGGGTACTCGTAGTAGTGATAATAGAAGCTCTTGCGCCAGTCGGCGGGCGTCTTTCCTCTCAGCAGAGGGAGGAGAGAGCGTCCTTGCATGTCGGCGGGGATGGGCAGGTGAGCGGCTTGGAGGAAGGTCTCGGGGATATCAATGATGGAGACCATGGCATCGCAACGACTGCCAGGAGCGGTGACACCGGGCCAGCTGACGATGAGAGGAGTGGTGAGGCTTTCCTCATAAATCCAGCGTTTGTCGAACCAGCCGTGCTCGCCGAGGTAGAAGCCCTGGTCGGAGGAGAGCACGACGAGCGTGTCTTCAGCGATGCCTTCTTCTTCCAGGCAATCCAGCACCTTGCCGATGTTTTCATCCACGGCTTTGACGCAGGCGAGGTAATCATGCATGTAGCGTTGGTAGCGCCAGCGCACGAGGTCTTCCCCGCTGAGGTTGGCTTTTTCAAAGGCCGCGTTGCGGGGGCCGTAGTACGCATTCCAGGCGGCGAGCTGGTCGGGAGTCAGGCCTTTGGGTTCGGCGAGTTTGGCGTCGCGCGTGGTGAAGGTTTTCGCCAGAGTCATGTCCTGCTCTTTCTCCGCGCGTCCGCGGCCGTAGTAGTCGTCGAAAAGGGTGGCGGGTTCAGGAAAGACGCGGTCTTGATTCCAGCCGAGCAGGCGGGCTGGTGGTTGCCAGTCGCGGTGAGGGGCTTTGTGCTGAGACATGAGGAGGAAGGGGCGGGATTTGTCCCGCTGCTTGATCCAGTCCACGGAGAAATCTCCGATCAGATCCGTGGTGTAACCTTCATGTTTGACGGACTCACCATCGCGGATCATGGGCGGGTTGTAGTAGGCACCCTGACCGGGCAGGATGTGCCAGTGATCGTAGCCCTGCGGGTCGGAGACGAGGTGCCATTTGCCAATGACAGCGGTCTGATAGCCCGCGTCATGGAGCATTTTGGGCATCGTCGGCTGGTCCCCATTGAAGCGGCTGCGATTGTCGATGAAGCCGTTGATGTGGCTGTATTTGCCAGTTTGGATGACGGCGCGGCTGGGGCCGCAAATGGAGTTGGGAACAAGGCAGCGCTGGAACAGCATGCCGTGCTGCGCTAGCCGATCCATGTTGGGCGTGTCCAAGAGTTTCAAGGGACTGCCGTAGGCGCTGATGGCTTGAGTACCGAGATCGTCGCAGAAGATGAAGACGATGTTCGGGCGGTCTGCAGCGACGGCAGCAGCGGAGACGAGGAGCGAAGCCAAGAGGGAACGAAGCATTCGGCAGAAACGTGAGGGAGGAGGTGGGCTTGCATCGGATGCAGACGGCGAGACACAGCGACCACTCGGTTGCATGGCAGCAGGTGTGGTGGCAAAGTGCCGCCTTCGCATGGCAATGAAACGTGGTCCCTTGCAGCTCCTCGGTCGGTCTTTCCTCGACCTTGTGGGGTATCTCGGCAGTCTGGGCATGCTGCTGAGTGAGATGCTGGGGGCGCTGTTCAGAGGGCGTCCGCGGGTACTCCTGATGTTTGAGCAGATCGTGCGGATCGGTTACGGCTCGCAGACGGTGGTGGTGGTGACGGGGGCCTTCACGGGAGCTGTGTTCACCGCGCAGACCTATTTTAAATTCAAGGATTTCGGCATCGAATCGACCATTGGCGGCATCGTCAGCGTGGCGCTGTGCCGGGAGCTGAGTCCGGTGCTGGCGGGGCTGATGGTGACGGGTCGGGTCGGTGCGGCGATGGCCGCCGAGATCGGCACGATGAAGGTGTCAGAGCAGATCGATGCGCTGCGAGCCATGGGGGTGCATCCCGTCGATTATCTGGTGATGCCGCGGTTCATCGCGATGATGGTTTCCATGCCGCTGCTCATCGCGGAGTCGATCGTCTTCGGCCTCGCGGCATCGTGGTTGGTCTCGGTAGTGGGGTTTGGCATCCCTCACGCGTGGTTTTGGGGTCACGTCGTGGAGCACACCAACCTGGAAGATGTGGCATTTGGCATGATCAAAGGCTTCTTTTTCGGCATCATCATCGTGCTCATCTCCTGCCACCAGGGTCTGGAGACGACGGATGGCGCGGTGGGCGTCGGCTTGGGAACCACGCGCGCTGTGGTGTATGCCTCGTTGACGCTGCTGATTGTAAATTACTTTTTGACCCTGCTGTTGACGCAATTTTTCCCCATGGGCACGGGCACCTGATTGCAAATGAAGCCGTCTCCAAGCCACTCCCCATCCCCTGCCCCCGCCGTGTCCGCCAGCAGCGGTGATTCCTTCATTCAGCTGCGCGGGGTGGAGAAGGCGTTCGGTACCCAGCGGGTACTGCGGGGGCTCGATTTGGACATCTATCGGGGTGAGACGCTGGTGCTCATCGGCCCCAGTGGTGAGGGGAAAAGCGTGCTGCTCAAGCACATCATCGGCCTGCTCCGTCCCGATGCTGGCAGCGTGTGTTTTGATGGCACCCTGCTGGAGGACTTGGATGAAAGGCAGCTGCGGCCCGTGCGCCGCCGCATTGGTTACCTGTTTCAAAATGCTGCCTTGTTTGACAGCCTCTCAGTCGCTGACAACGTGGCCTTTCCCCTGCGGGAAGCGCGAGTCAAAAATGAGGACGAGATCCAGCAGCGGGTGCAAGAGGCGCTGGAAATCGTGGAGCTGGGAGAACACGCCGCCAAGATGCCCATCAATCTCTCCGGGGGCATGCGCAAGCGCGTCGGCATCGCCCGCGCCATCGTGGACCAACCCGAGATCCTGCTCTACGACGAGCCCACCGCCGGCCTCGACCCCATCGTCACCGACGTCATCGACCACATGATCCGGCGCATGAAAAAGCGCTTCGGCATCACCTCCGTCGTCATCACCCATGACATGGGCAGCGTCTTCAAAGTGGCGGATCGCATCGCCATGCTGATGAAGGGTGTGATTTATTTCGAAGGAACGCCGAAGGAGCTGCGCTCAAGCCGCGATCCCTTGCTGCGTAACTTCATCACAGGCCGCTCCGAAATGACCATGAGATCGGGCTGGGGAGATCGGGCTCCCGCGCATGACAACCCCATCCATCCCGACTAAGCTCGCATCCGCCGCATGAACACCTCCAACAAAAAGACCGAACTGCTCGTCGGCCTCTTCCTTTTGATCGGCCTGCTGATGCTCGCAGGCATCATCCTGCAATTTGGCCGCGTGCGGGAGGCCTTTCGCAAGACCTACAGCCTGCGGGTCGAGTTCACCAACGCACCTGGCCTCAAAGCCGGCTCCCCCATTTTTATGGGTGGCTCACGCATCGGTCGCGTCAGCCAAAACCCCGATCTCAAAGCGGACTCTTCCGGCGTCATCGTGCCTCTGGAAATCTTCACCGACACCGAGATCCCGCTCGAGTCCACCTTCAGCGTCGGCTCGGCGGGACTCATGGGAGACGCGCTGGTCGAAGTGAGCATCCCTCACAGCGATGGCCCCATCACCGAATTCTATCCCAAAGACTACGAAAAAATCATCCCTGGCAACAAAGGCAGTGGCCTCTCCGCCCTGCAAAGCACCGCCGAGAGCGCCGCAAAAAAAATCGATCACTCCCTCGACGATCTCAAAGTCGCCCTCGTGGACGTGCGTGAGGCAATGAAAAAAGTGAACGACAGCGCCCTGTCCGACGAGAACATGAAAAACCTCAGCGAGAGCATGGAGCACCTGCGCTCCACCATGACGCGGGTGGATGAAAAACTGCTCGGCGACGCCAATGCTGCCGCCCTGAGCACCGCGCTGGAAGACTTCAAACAAGCCGCCGCCAGCTTCAAAGGCGCGGCGGGCACCGTGGATACCCAAGCCAAGCGCCTCGGTGGGGTTTTTGACAAATTGGACGGTGCCGTCGGCAAGCTCGACGGCGTGATGGACGGAGCCGACAAGTCGCTGGCCTCCGTCGGCAAAGCCGCCGAGGAAATCGCCTCTCTCGCCCGGGATTTGCGCAACGGAGACGGGCTGCTCGGTGCTCTGATGGACGACCAAGAACTCAAGAGCAACTTCAAAGCCCTCATCTACAACCTGCGGGAAAAAGGCGTGATTTGGTACCGCGACGTGGCCGAGGACGCTGATGCAGACGAGACCTCCTCTTCCAGCTCCAGCAGCCGCTCCACGCGCAAGCCATTTTTCCGCCGCTGAACCGCGCCAGCAGCTCACTCACCGGCTGACATCCGTCGCACGCACCCCACCGCCCAGCGCCTGGATCAGACGCACCGTCGCCTCATGCTGCTGAGCACGCACCTGGACGGCGCGGCGCTCCGCTGTCAGCTGCTCCCTCACCGCATCCACCACCTCGATGCTGCTCACCAGCCCCTCTTCATAGCGCTTGGTGGAAAGTGCCACCGCTCTCTGGGCGGAACGCACCGCCTCCTCCTGCGCCCCGATCTCCCGCCGCAGCGCTCCCAGATCCCCCAGCGCATCCTCCACCTCCCGCAGCGCCACCAACACCGCCTGCTGGTAATCCGCTACCGCCTCCGCCTGCTCCGCCCGCGCCCGCTTCAGCCCCATCCGCAAGCGCCCGCCCTGAAACATCGGAATGCTCACCGACGGACCAATGCTGTACGTCCGGCTGCTCCAAAGCAGAAACGTATCCGGCTTCAAACTCGAGTAGCCACCATTACCGATCAGCGAGAGCTTCGGGAAAAACTCCGCCGTCGCCACCCCGATGCGCGCATTGGCCGCCACCAAACGCTGCTGACTCGCCGCGATATCGGGCCGGTTGGACAGCGCCTCCACCGGCAATCCCGCACGCAACTGCGGCGGCGCACCGGACAGCGGACGCACCGGCAGATGAAACTCCGAGGGAGCCTGTCCCACCAGAACGGCAATCGCATTCTCAAGCCGCGTCCGCGTGCCCGCCAATCGAGCCGCCTCCGCCCGAGTCGCCGCGAGTTCCGTCTCAGCCCGCGCCACATCCAGCTCCGCTGCCACACCGCCTTGGAATCGCCGCTGTGCCAGCTCCAGATTATCCAATCTCGTCTGCACCGCCCCCTCCAGCACCTCGGCCTCCGCGTCGGTAAACCGCAGCGCAAAGTAGTTCCGCACCAGCTCCGCCTGCAACGCCAGCTTCACATCCTCCGCCAGCGCCTCCGCCTCCGTCGCCTCCGCCTGCCGAGCCTCCACCAGTCGCCGCACCCGACCCCACAAATCCACCTCCCAATCCAGCAGCAACCCCGCGCGATACTGCGTCGTATCCACCCCGAAAAATCCGCCACCTAGCCCGCCCTTCGACGCCCGATTGCGCGTCGCCCCCGCCGCGCCATCCAGCCGCGGCACCCGCAGCGCCGCATCCACACCCAGCGCCGCGTAGGCCTGATCCACCCGCGCCAGCGCCGCGCGCAGTTGCAGATTTTCCCCCTCAATCCGCTCCGCCAGCGCATCCAGCCTCGCATCGTGAAAAACCGTCCACCACTCCGGTCGCATCGGGCGTTCCACCGAGCCCGACTCCGCCGCCCCCTTGAACGCAGACGGCTCCGCCGCAGCAGGCAGCTCCCCCTTGGGTCCCAGCAGACAGCTTGACTGCAAAAGACCCAACGCCGCCGAAGCGAGCCGAACATAAAAACGAAAATTCATCCCAGCACTCACAGATTTGAAACGAAGGCTCGCGAACACTGCGCACCCACCGCGCCTCCCATACGGAGAAACGGTCGCCGACTTCACAAACCTTGCCTTCTTTCTCCTCAAACTCCTCAGTTGTCCAATCCTCGCCTTTGACGCATGCTCACAGGCATGACGCGCTCCCGACTCCCCCACCTGCTCGCCGCCGCCATCGCCACCGCCACCCTCAGCCAGTGTGTCGCCCCCTCCGGCAACCCCGGCACCAGCTCCTCCAGCCCCCTCTTTGGAGGTCGCATGCCTGAGATCATCAACGTCTCCGCCTACGACCCCAAAGAACGCCACCGCGCTGGCCGCAGCTACTCCGAGCACGATGTCTCCGCCCTTCGAGCCAATGGAGCCCTCGGTCTCATCGCCCGCGCCGGCAAAGGCGGCGATCTGGATGAAAAATGCGCCTCCTTCCTCGCCGCTGCCGATCGCGCAGGCATGATGGTGGGCGTGTACTACCGCGTCCAGCGTCACGTCAGCATCACCCGCCAGGCAGATCAATTCGTCGCCCGCGTCCGCAGCCTCGCCGCCAGCCGCTCCTGGCAAAGCCCCGCCCTGCTCCTCTGCGGAGATTATGACGGCGATCTCAGCCCCAGCCAGATCCTGCAGTTCATGGATCGCGTGGAGGCCGCCACCGGCGTCGTCCCCGTCGCCTACCTGGAGAACACCCAGGATCTCAAACTCGCCCTCGGCAATGCCAGCCCTCAACAAAAAGCCCGCCTCCGCCGCGCTCCCTACTGGGTAGCCCTCTACTCCCATGATGGCGGCGCAGGCCCCGTGTTCCCCGCCCCCGGAGATCCCCACGGCCTGCTCGGTCAATACCGCGTCTGGGGGAACTGGGCCATGTGGCAATACGGCGGCGTCGCCTGGGAAAATGGCCGCTCCCGACCCAAGGTCTATCATCACGGTCGCTGGCCGTTTCCACCCTACTTTGGCGATCTCGACCGACCCGTGGAACGCAACGTTTTCAACGGTTCCCCCGCGACCTTGAGCGCCTTCTGGCAGCATCACGGCCTGTCCCTCCGCCGCTAAAACGCCTGGCACCCCGGCCTTCCCAACGCTTCTGGCAGCCATGAGCGCCGACCGCCTTTCCTCCCTCCTCAAGCAAACTTTCGGCTACGACAGCTTCCGTCCCTTGCAGCGGGAGATCATGGAGGCCGCTCTGGCGGGTGGTGACGTCGTGGCCATCCTGCCGACGGGCGCGGGCAAGTCACTCTGTTTCCAATTGCCCGCCCTCGCGCGCGAAGGCCTGACGCTGGTCATCTCTCCGCTCATCGCCCTGATGAAGGATCAGGTCGATGCCCTCACCGCCAGCGGTGTGGCCGCCACCTTCATCAACTCCACCCTCTCCGGCATCGAGGTGCAACGCCGCCACGCCGGTCTGGACAGCGGCGACTACCGCCTCCTCTACGTCGCGCCCGAGCGCGTCATGATGGACGGCTTTTTCCACGACCTGCGGCGCTGGAATGTCACCGCCGTCGCCGTCGATGAAGCGCACTGCATCAGCGAGTGGGGTCACGACTTCCGCCCCGAGTACCGCATGCTCGCCCGCCTGCGCGATGAGCTGCCCGGCGTGCCCTTCATCGCCCTCACCGCCACCGCCACCGAGCAGGTGCGGGGAGACATCATCCGCCAGCTCCACCTGCGCGAGCCGCAGGTTTTCCTCGCCAGTTTCAACCGGCCCAACCTCGGCTACACCATCCTGCCCAAGGCCAAGGCCGCGCGTCAGGTGTTCGAGTTTGTCCACCAGCGGCCGGAGGAAGCGGGCATCGTTTATGTGCAATCCCGCCGCAGCGCGGAGAGTCTCGCCGCCACCCTGGCCGCCGAGGGCATCAAAGCCGTGGCCTATCACGCCGGGCTGCCGCCGGAAGACCGCGCCGCCAACCAGGAGGCCTTCATCCGCGATGAAGCGCGCATCGTTTGCGCCACCATCGCCTTCGGCATGGGCATCGA
>JAGRPD010000357.1 GCA_020439875.1 Verrucomicrobiales bacterium | reverse complement strand
GGCCACGATGCGGCCATCTACAGGGGGGGCTGCAGGTCCTGTAGCAGGGTCTATCCAGAGCTGTGCTTCGTTGTTGCTGTTTGAAGTTCCACGCCGTCCGGCTTGTCGCGCACAAAGGCTCGACTCGGGAGAGTCAAGCCACGTTGGCGTTCGCGCCCGAGAGACGGTCAACGCTGGAAGGTCGCCATGCGCAGATAAAAAAAACGCCTTCCATCGAATGCGATGGAAGGCGATGAAGATTGCCGCTTTGGGGCGGCGAAAGCTGGGATTGCTTACTGCAGCTCGGCGAGCTTGGCCTTGATGGCATCGAAGTTCGGCAGCTGGCCGGGATTGTCGCTGGACTCGGCGTATTGGATGACACCGGCTTTGTCCACGATGAAGGCGGAGCGCTTGGGCACGCCTCCCATGATGAGGTTTTTGTCAGGAAGGAAGGCGTCGTAAGCCACGCCGTAAGCGGAGGCGATGTGGTGATCGTAGTCGCTGAGCAGTTTCAGAGTGATGCCTTCTTTCTGCGCCCAGGCTTGTTGGGCGAAGGGATTGTCTCCGCTGATGCCGATGACAGTGGCGTTGAGGGCGTTGTAGTCGTTGATGCCCTTGGAGATCTCACAAAACTCCTCGGTGCAGACGCCGGTGAAGGCCATGGGCACGAAGAGGAGCAGGACGTTTTGGCTGAGGTTCTCGGACAATTTGAAGAGTTCAGGTCCGTTGGCACCGAGGGTGCAGAGCGTGAAGTCGGGGGCTTGAGTGCCGGTTGCGAGTGCCATGATGAATGGAGGAAGGTGAGGGGTTGAATTGAGCCAAACGATACGGCTGGCAGCCGGGACTTGGTGCAAGGGAATCGTCCCGTCAAGAAATTTGGTTTTGAAGAGCCGGTCTCTGGCTGAGGCCGGGTGGCGCGCGGGTCGGGAAAAATTGGGCGCTGAGTTTAGAGGCCGAAGTGCAGGGCGATGAGCGTGTGCTCCAAATGCGCCTGCGGATTCACCTCGGGCGCTGCTTTGGGCAAGCGTGTGTCGATGAGAAAAGGATTGGCCACCTCGGTGATGGTGCCGATGGGGCTCGGCTGAAAAACGGGCAGCGGAACCGGCTCGAAGGCGGCCTGCTGGAGAGCAGGCGGGGCGGGTGCGATTGTCCAGTTGGCCGGTGCGGTGGTGCTGGGGAGCGGAAGATGAGGCCGACTCGATCTCATCGCCACGAGGTGGGTGGCGAGGCTGATGACAGCGATGACCAGGGCCGTGCTGCGAAGCAACGGGTGGAGGGGGGTGTTGCTGGCGCTGGCAGGCGACGTGCAACGCAGGGGTGCGATGGAGGGTGACATGATTCGGTGCGATCGAATTTCCGTAACGGGAAGACGTATCCCACTGAATACAGAGCAATCAAAGATTAATTTTCAATATTTATTAAATATCGAGATTGCTGTGGATTTTTGAACAGGCACTCCCCCTGCGAACCATGAGAGCGAATCACCCTCCATGCTTTTCCCGCCCCCTGCATCCGAGACCTCTCCATCATCTCGATGGGCGGCGAATCGAGACGATGCGTGAGAGGGATGTTGGGGTGCTTATGGGTGCCGGGTTCAAGCCTCTCCCGGCAGGGGCTGGGTGGGCCAAGTTTCTACCCAGGGCAGCCCGTAGGCGTTGAGGTCGGCCATGAAGGGATCGGGATTGAGCTGTTCCACATTCCAGACTCCGGGCTGACGATATTCGGCGGGATTGGTGAGCAGCTGTTTGGCGGCGATCATGGCGGGCACGCCGGTGGTGTAGCTGACGCCTTGGCTGTTGGTCTCGGCGTAGCAGTCTTCGTGCTTCTTGATGTTATAGACGTAGTAGCGTTTGAACTGGCCGTCTTTGCCGGTGCCTTCGATCCAGTTGCCGATGCAGGTTTTGCCTTTGGTGTCGGCCCCGAGCGTGCCGGGCTCTGGCAGCAGGGTTTTCAAAAACTCGATGGGGATAATTTCGACACCCTGATGCATCACCGGGTCGATGCGGGTCATGCCGACATTGACCAGCACTTCCATGTGTTTGATGTAGGCATCGCCAAAGGTCATCCAAAAGCGGGCACGGCGGATGTCGAAGTGTTTGGTGAGGGACTCGAGTTCCTCGTGGTAGAGGCAGTAGATGTTTTTGGGGCCGATGCCATCGGGGAAGTCAAAGCTGCGCTTGATCTCCAGCGGGCGAGTTTCCACCCATTGGCCATTTTCCCAGTAGCGTCCGTTGGCGGTGACTTCGCGCAGGTTGATCTCGGGGTTAAAATTGGTGGCAAAGGCCTTGCCGTGATCGCCAGCGTTGCAGTCGATGATGTCGAGGGTGTCGATCTGACTGAAGTGATGTTTCAGGGCGTAAGCGGTATAGACGTTGGTGACACCGGGATCGAAGCCACAGCCGAGCAGGGCGGTGAGTCCGGCGTTTTTAAAGCGCTCTTGATAGGCCCACTGCCAGTGATATTCGAATTTGGCGACATCGCGTGGCTCGTAGTTTGCGGTGTCGATGTAGTGGACGCCTGCCTCCAAGCAAGCGTCCATGATGGTGAGGTCTTGATAGGGGAGGGCGACGTTGATGACGACCTCGGGTTGGAAGTCCTTCAGCAGAGCGGCGGTCTCGGCCACGTTGTCGGCATCGACGGCCGCGGTCTGGATGGGGCGGTCAAGTTCCGCCGCGATGGCGTCGCACTTGGATCGGGTGCGGGAGGCGAGCAGGATCTCTGAGAAGACATCCGGCAGTTGGGCGCACTTGTGGGTGACGACGCGGCCGACGCCGCCGGCTCCGATGATGAGGACTTTGGACATGGATCTCTGTAAAATCCGGCGTGACGGATTCAAGCGGCAAATTGGTCACCCAATGAGGGAACTCAGGGGTGGAGTTGGGATGTCGGAATGATTGTTTCACCCATTGGGTCTTCGTTTTTTGGTGTATGAGGAGCCCTGGGAATGAAGCTGGGGAGTCTCACCTCCTGACAGACGAAAGAGGGAACAACGTGCGCGTTGCGGGGACGATCCCTGAGCGGAGGTCTGAATTGGGATGGTAAAAGATGGGGGTAAAAAATGTGGTTGGGTGCATCTTGGAATTGGCAGGATGCGTCGGTAAGGGGTACGAGGGCTGATGTCCGGGGGAGGGCATTGGCACATGTGCGGCGGCGAAGCCTTTGAGGAGAGAATGAGGAGATGTCGCAGCGGGTTCATTCGCGTTTTCAAGGGCGTGTGGCCTCACTGCGGCCACC
>JAGRPD010000356.1 GCA_020439875.1 Verrucomicrobiales bacterium | reverse complement strand
CGCCTCACCTACCGCTTCCAAGGCCGCGACTACCGCCTCACCGACATCCACGGCCGCGTCGTCAAAGACCTCCTCGCCTGAGCGGCAAAAGCAGCCAGCCTATCGCCAAGCGTCTATTTCCGTCGTCGTCGAGCACGACACGCTCGGGCAGGGACTAAAAAGAAGGGCTCACGCAGAGACCCAGGGACGTCTCACAGGCCGTCCACTCCCATCATTATTGCAGAAATCCCAGTCTGTGCTTTTGCCCATTTAATGGCATGACACCCGTCATGTCGGCGGAGTTGTGATCAATTGACCCCCACGTTCCCAGAAATAGAAAATCAACAAATCTAAATGGTTTATGCATTTAGATTTTGAATTGATTCACAGAAAAAAACGAAGGCGAATCCCTTTGACAATGTATTTCCCAATTATAGAAATTACAAGACATCTCGAATCATGCGAATCCCCCATGAAATCACAAACACCCCCTCTAATAACAGGCCTTCTCGCGTTCTTGCTCTTGGTTACAAGCAATGAATCGGTCGCACAGACTCAAGTTTATGTGCCTGAGGGCTGGCTGTTTGGTTATACCTACAGTTCCACGTCCAACGGCTATCAACAAAATGGTGGCACCACCATCATTCCCCCAACCGCTCCAACTGGAGCAGGCATGCCTAACATCATCAACCCCATCTCTTCCCCCGAGGGCGGAAGCTTCGTGGCAGGCACCTATCAGGGAACTGGCAACTGGGTGGAATGGTTTGCCTCCACAGGCATCCCTTTGAACTCATTCATTGATGCCAGCGGAAACTCCGTGCCCCTCGTGGATCAAACCAACTACACCGCCACTTTCTGGATGCGCGGCAACGAACTCAACGATCCGTTTTACGGCGATCAAGGCTTCATGTTTGATAACACCGTCTCCATCGGCCTGTTCGACATCACCGACACTTCCGTCTTTTCTGGCACCACCAATGTGGCGTTCTCCGCCAACGACTGGACCCAGGTCGATATCCCTTTTTTCTACGATGCTAGCAGCATGGCCAACGGAACCCTCAAACTCGGCATCCAACGCGCAGCGACGGACTGGGATTACGCCGCTAACAACACGGTGACCGCCCAGATTCTTCCTTTCACCGTCGGCACCACCGGTTTTGACTTTGTCACTCCCGTTCCAGAGCCCACTACCGGTCTCCTCGCCATCGGCGGAATCCTGCTCCTCAGCACTCGGCGCTGCCGTCGCCATCCCGTTGTCTGAAAAAACGCCCCTCACGCGTTTCAACATAACCCCTTCCAAAACGCGGTGAAGCCCCTGGCTCACCGCGTTTTTTATAACATCGTCACCCGTCAACGCGTCCCTTCCAGCGGCCAGTAGATAGGCACCAACGTCAGGATCAAAATCAACGAGATCACCGCCAGTCCAAAGCCCACTTTGAAGAAGTCGCGGAACCGATATTTGCCCGGCCCATAGACCAGCAGGCATGACGGCTCAAACGGCGTCACCACCGCCACCGAGGCACTCAGCATCACCGTCAGCGCAAAGGTCCGTTCATTGAGGCCCATCGTCGCCGCTGCCTGCAGCGCCACCGGCAGGATCACCAGCGCCGCCGCCGCGTTGGACATCTGCTGCGTCAGCACCATGCTCAGCACCGCAAATCCTGCAAGCACTGCCCGCGGACCCACCGGCTCCAGCAGCCCCACCACCGCACCCGCCACCATATCCGCCGCGCCCGAGTCCGTCATCGCCCGACCAAACGCCGTCATGCCCGCGATGAGGATCAGTAGCCTCCAGTCGATGTTTTCATAGGCCGTCTCCATCGACACGCACCGCACCAGCACCGCCGCCAGCGCCACCATCAGCATCGCCACCGGCACCGATACCCAGCCCAGGCTGCTCACCAAAATCGCCACCCCAAAAAGACCCAGCACCAGCAGGCCGCGCCCCAAGCCCGCCTCATGCGCCGGATGATCCGACACAATCACCAACTCCGAATCATCCTCAAACCGACGCATCCGCTCGTAAAGCCCCTGCACCAGCAGCAAATCCCCCGCCTTCAGAGGCGTCTCGCCGATTTTTGACACCACCGACTGCGCCCCCCGCATCATCGCCAGCACCGACAGCCCCGACGTCTGCCGAAAATTCGTCTCCTTCAGCGTCCGCCCCACCAACCGGCTGCGCGGCGTCACCACCACCTCCGCGATGTGCGCCTTGCCCGCTTCTTTCGCCCCGTCTCCACCCGCCCGCTTCAGCCGCGCATCTTCCACAATGTCCAGCCCCTCGATCTTCTTGATTTTGATCAGATTGTCCACCTTGCCCGCCACCATCACCCGATCTCCCGCCTGAAACAGCAGACTCGCCTGCGGCTCCAGTTCCAAACCCTCCCGCAGCACCTTCAGCACCTGAAAGCCCAGCACCGAAAAGTCCGAGTCAAACACCTCCTGCCCCACCAGCGGCGACTCCTTCAAAATCACCACCTCCGCCAGATACTCCCGCGCCGCCAGCGTCTCCTCCATCTCCGAGTGATCCGGCAGCAACCGCCTCCCCACCAACAGCATGTACGCGATCCCCGCCGCCACGATGCACAGCCCCACCCCCGCAAACTCAAACATCCCAAACTCGCCCAACCCTCGATCCTTCACGTAACCCGCCACCGCCACGTTTGTCGATGTCCCGATCAGCGTGCACGTACCGCCCAGGATCGAGGCAAACGCCAGCGGCATCAGCAAGCGCGAGGGCGAGATCTTCATCTGCCGCGCCAGTTTCACCATCGGCCCCACAAACATCGCCGTCACCGTCGTGTTGTTCATGAACGCCGACAGCAGGCTCACCCCAGCCATCATCACCCCCGTCAGCCATCCCTCACTGTGGCCAAACGTCCGGCTCAGCCCCCGACTGATCGCATCCAACACCCCCGAATCCCGCATCGCCGCTCCAATCACAAAGATCGAAGCCAGCATCACCACGATCCCACTCGCAAATCCCGCAAACGCCTCCGTCGGATCCAGAATCCCCGTCAAGATCAACGCGCACAGCAGCAGCAGTGTCACCACATCCACAGGCAGTTTCTCGGAGGCAAACATTGCCACCGCAGCAACCAACAGGCCAATCACGATCCAGGCTTCCATACCATCCAGCGTAGCGCCCAACCAAACCCAAACCCAGCCATCTGTCGCGTGAAACGTTTCCCCCCCGTCAATCCTCGTCCAATTCCTCGTCTCAATCCTCGTCTCAATCCTCGTCTCCATCCTCCTCCAATCCCCCCCCCATCCCCCCCCACTCCCCCCCACCACCCCCCCCCACCACACCCCCCC
>JAGRPD010000030.1 GCA_020439875.1 Verrucomicrobiales bacterium | reverse complement strand
CGTCATCGAACCAAACCTCCCCGCCGCAGGTGCGGCTCATCAAATGGTAGCAATGCGAATCCACCCCCTTCTGACCCAAAACCCGCCCCCGTCGCCGCCGCACCCCCGCCTCCGGCTCAATGCCCATAAGCTTGAAGCGATCCACCGCCGCCATGCCCGGATACACCCCGGTTTTGGCCTCAATACCGACCCAAGGGCTCTGTTTTTTCGCAGTTTTCACATCGCCAAATTCCCGCAAAACCGGGCAAAGTCAACTGTGTATCTGCAACACAGTTGACTTCGCGAGTGGGAGGCGATGAGGCTCTTGGGGAGGGGGGTTACTCGAACTCGCTCACCAGGGAGGTGAGGGTGGATTTGGCGTCACCGTAGATCATGCGGCAGTTGTCGCGGAAGAAGAGGGTGTTGACGAGGCCGGAGAAGCCTGCGCCTTGACCGCGTTTCAACACAAACACGCTGCGCGCCTCATGCACGTTGATGATGGGCATGCCGTAGATGGGACTGGTGGGGTCCTCGGCGGCGGCGGGGTTGACGACGTCGTTGGCTCCGATGACGATGGCGACATCCACGGTGGGCATGATGGGATTGACGTCGTCCATTTCACAAAGCTGTTCGTAGGGCACGTCGGCCTCGGCAAGGAGGACGTTCATGTGGCCGGGCATGCGACCGGCGACGGGGTGAATGGCGTAGCGGACTTCGGCTCCGTTTTTCTCCAGCAAGACGCCGAGTTCTTTGCAGGCATGCTGGGCCTGGGCCACGGCCATGCCGTAACCGGGCACAATGACGACGCTGTTGGCGGCTTCGAGCACGTAATAGGCGTCTTGGACGGAGAGGGCTTTCATTTCACCCTCGACCTGAGCGCCCGTTTTTCCGGTGGTGGCTCCGAATCCGCCGAACAGCACGTTGCCCAAGGTGCGGTTCATGGCCTTGCACATGATGATGGTGAGGATGAGGCCGCTGGCTCCGACGAGGCATCCGGCGACGAGCAAGACGTTGTTGAGCACGACAAAACCGGCGGCGCAGGCGGCAAGTCCGGAGAAGGAGTTGAGCAAGGAGATGACCACGGGCATGTCGCCACCGCCGATGGGGATGACGCCGAGGATGCCGATGAGCAGGGAGAGTGCGACGACGGTGATCAAGAGGGTCTCTGCCCGTGCGGCTTGGGGGCTGGCGACCCAGATGATGCTGGCGAGGAGGATGCCGCCCATCAGGAGGAGATTGAGGGGCTTTTGTCCGGCGAAAAGCGTGGGTGCACCACCCATGCGTCCGGAGAGTTTGGCCCAGGCGATCAAACTGCCGGTGAAGGTGATGCCGCCGATGATGAGGGCGAGGGCGATGGCGAGGGTGGTGAACCAATCGGGCACTTCACCTCCTGAAGCCGCTAAATATTTCTGCCATCCCTGGCCTTGGATTTTGCCAAATTCGGCCCATCCGACCAGGACGCTGGCGAGACCTCCAAAGCCGTTGAAGAGGGCGACGAGTTCGGGCATGCCGGTCATTTCGGCGCGCATGGCCCAGACGCCCCCGATCACTGCGCCGATGGCGATGCCGGCGAAGATCCAGGTGAAGTCGAGGATTTGACGATCAAACAAGGTGGCGACGACGGCCAAGGCCATGCCGACGGCGGAGAGCAGATTGCCGCTGCGGGCCGTGTCTGCGGAGCCCAGTTTTTTGATCCCGAGGATAAAGAGGATCGAGGCGGCGATGTAGATGAGATTGATCAGCATGGGCGTGAGAAGGGTGCGTCCGCGAGCGGGGGTTTACTGATCCTTTTTCTTGAACATGCCCAGCATGCGGTCGGTGACGAGATAACCGCCGACGACGTTGATGGTGGCGAGGATGACTGCGCCAAAGCCGAGCCACTTGGCCAGCGGTATTTCGAGACCGGCGGCGACGAGGGCGCCGACGATGGTGATGCCGGAGATGGCGTTGGAGCCTGACATCAGCGGGGTGTGCAGTTGCGAGGGCACTTTGGAGATGAGTTCAAATCCCAAGAACACCGAGAGGGTGAAGATGAAGAGCAGGAGGATGAGTTCCATGGCGGGAAGGGTTGGAGAGAAGTGATCAGGCTTTTTTGAAGCGATCCTGCACGATGCTGCCGTCGTGCGTCATGAGGCTGGATTTGAGGATTTCATCCTCCATGCGATAGCTGAAGGTTTTAGCTTCTTTATCCCAAAAGTGCTCGATGAAGTTGGCGATGTTGGCGGCGAAGACTTGGGAGGCGTGTTGGCTGACGTGGGCTTCCAGCTTGGGCAAGCCGACGATACGCACGCCATTTTCGGTGAGGGTCTCTTCTCCCGGCACGGTGCCTTCGACATTGCCGCCCGATTCGGCGGCGAGATCGATGATGATGCTGCCGCGCTTCATGCCGGCGACCATGTCGCGCGTGATGACGATGGGTGCTTTGCGTCCGAACAGCTTGGCGGTGGTGATGACGACATCGGATTGGGCGCAGACTTTGGCCATGCCTTGGCGCTGCATTTCCAATTGCTCGGCGGTGAGTTCCTTGGCGTAGCCTTGCTCGGTCTGCCCGGTTTCGCCGATGTCGATCTCGACAAATTTGCCACCGAGGGAGCGAACCTGCTCGGCGACGACGGGGCGGGTATCAAAGGCATCCACCCGAGCACCGAGGCGTTTGGCGGTGGCGATGGCTTGCAGACCGGCGACACCGGCACCGATGATGAAGTATCGGGCGGGGCTCAGGGTGCCGGCGGGGGTCATCAGCATGGGCAGGATGCGGTTGAGGCGCTCGGCGGCGAGGACGACGGCGACGTATCCGGCGAGGTTGGCCTGGGAGCTGAGCGCGTCCATCTTTTGGGCCAGTGTGGTGCGGGGGATGAACTCGAGGCTGACGGCATTGACACCAGCTTGGGCGAAGGCGGTGAGCAATTCGGGATGATTGAAGGGATCCAAAAAACTGACGTGCAGTGCGCCGCGTTGGTGAGCGGCGATCTCCGCTTCCGTCGGTGCCTGCACGCGCACGACGAGGTCCGCCTCGGCGAGGGCGGAGTTTCGTCCACTGGATGGAACGATGCGCGCTCCGGCGGCTTCGAAGTCGCTGTCGGCGATGTCGGAGGCGAGGCCGGCTCCTGATTCTACGGTGACTTCCGCGCCGAGGCCGATCAGTTTTTTGACGGAGGCCGGATCGGCTGCCACGCGGGGTTCAGACGTTGCTTCTTGGGGGACAAACACTCGCATGGCGGGTCAACGGAATCGGTTGGGAACTACGGCAAGTTTTCCTAGCATGGCCGATAGGGAGGGGCAACGCGCATTTCGTATTTGGCCTTTCACCCAGTCTGCTCCACCGCTAGGAGTGAGAGGCATTCTTTTTTTCGCCATGGCTGATTTTACACTGACCTTTCTCGGCACGGGTACCTCCGTGGGTGTGCCGATGATCGGCTGCGATTGCGAGACCTGTCACAGTACGGATTCGCGAGATCGGCGTTGTCGGTCGTCCATATGGTTGCAGACGCCGGAGGCGTCGTGGGTGGTGGATACGGGGCCGGACTTTCGGTATCAGTGCCTGCGGGCGGGCGTTCGGCATTTGGATGCGGCGGTGTTCACGCATGGTCACATGGATCATGTGACGGGTTTTGATGAGCTGCGCCGGTTCACGGTGCCTTTGGAGGCGTCGATGCCGATTCACGCCACGCCTGCGACGCTGGCGGTTTTGGAGCGCATGTTCGAGTACGCGTTCAATGGGGAAAACCGCTATCCGGGTTATTTGAAACCGAAGGCGATGCCGGTGACGGGTCCGTTTCATTTGGGTGAGACGAGACTGACGCCACTGCCGGTGCAGCATGGCAAGGTGGAGACGGTGGGCTACCTGATGGAGCGCGGTGGCCGCAAGCTCTGCGCCTACATTCCCGACTGCAAAACGCCGTCGGAGGAGACGCGGCAGTTGGTGGCGGGGGTGGACACGCTGGTTATTGATGCGCTGCGGCGCACGCCGCACACCACGCACATGAACTTCGATGAGGCACTGGCTTTCAGCGAAGAAGTGCGGGCGCAGCGGACGTGGTTCACCCATCTGCAGTGTGAAATCCTCCACGCGCGCGATGACACGACTCTACCAGCCGGTGTGCGTCTGGCCTACGATGGTCTGAAGCTGACGTGGTGAGGAGAAAGGCGGGTGCCGTCCCCATTGGCTGGCACCCGGATCGAGATGGCGAGACTCAGCCGTTGGCGTTGGCCCAATCAATGGCGGCGCGGCAGATTTCCCAGAAGCTGCCGCTCTCCAGGCTGGCTCCACCGACGAGAGCGCCATCCACATCTGGTTTGGCGATGAGTTCCGCCATGTTGTTGGGTTTGACGCTGCCGCCGTATTGAATGCGCACCTTGCGCGCGGTGTCTTCGTCGAAAACTTGACCGAGCACTTGGCGGACGAAGGCGTGCGTTTCCTGTGCCTGATCCGGGGTGGCGGTGCGTCCGGTGCCGATGGCCCAGACGGGTTCGTAGGCGAGCACACACTCGATGACTTTGCGGGCACCGACGCCGGCCAAGCTCTCGCGGATTTGCGATTCCAGCACTTCTTCCAGGCGGCCGGAGTCGCGCTCCTCCAGGGTCTCGCCGATGCAGAGGATGGGGTGCAGCCGAGCTTCGAGCGCGGCGAGGACCTTGGCGTTGACGACGGCGTTGGTCTCTCCGTAGAGGGAGCGGCGCTCGCTGTGCCCGAGGATGACGTGGCGGCAGCCGCACTCCTTCACCATGCGTGCGCTGACTTCGCCGGTGTAGGCTCCGGCGGGATGGGGGCTCATGTTTTGAGCGGAAAGTTCCACGGTCTCTTTGCGGGCGGCATGCAGGGCGTTGACCGCGCGCTCCAAACTCACAAAGGGCGGTGCGACGACGATCTGGATGGGGCATTTGTCGGGCACCAAGCGGGCAAAGGAGCGGAGGAAATCGTCCGTCTCCTGCGGGGTTTGATGCATCTTCCAGTTCGCGGCGATGATGGGTTTGCGATAGGTGGTCATGTCAGATGGGGGGCTTGAAGTCGGCGGTTCGAGGGAGGGAAGACGCGTTGTGAAATCACTTGTCGGCGAGGGCTGCCACGCCGGGCAGCTCCTTGCCTTCCAGTAGCTCGAGCGAGGCTCCGCCGCCGGTGGAGATGAAGGTGACCTGATCGGCAAAGCCGCCTTTCTTGACGGCCTTCACGCTATCACCGCCACCGATGATGGTTTTGGCTCCGGCGGCGGTGGCGTCGGCCACGGCTTGGGCCACGGCGAAGGTGCCTTGGGCGCAGGCAGGGATTTCAAAGACGCCCATGGGGCCATTCCACACCACGGTGCG
>JAGRPD010000355.1 GCA_020439875.1 Verrucomicrobiales bacterium | reverse complement strand
CGTGACCAGCCGTTCTTCGCGGTTTTCAATGACATGACCACGCATCAATCGCGCTCAATGGTGTGGCCGCAGGCGGCCTTTGAAAAACATGTGGCTGCGGAATTGTCACCGAGCGAGCGGCATGATCCGGCTGAAGTGCCGCTGCCGCCTTACTATCCAGATACTGCCCTGGTTCGGCAGGAATTGGCGCGTTATTACGATTGCGTGACGGCGATGGATCGACATGTGGGCCAGCGTCTGGCGGAGTTGCGGGCGGATGGGTTGGAGGAAGAGACGATTGTGTTTTTCTACTCGGATCACGGCTCGGGAATGCCGAGACACAAGCGGCTGCTGCATGACAGTGGCTTGCGAGTACCGCTCATTGTGAAGTTTCCTGAGAAGTTTCAACACCTAGCTCCTGCAGCTCCAGGCGCGGTGATCGATGCGTTGGTGATGTTTGCGGATTTCGGGCCGACGGTGCTGAATTTGCTGGGGATCAAGGTGCCTGCGGACATGGAAGGGCGGGCGTTCTTGGGCGAGGGCGCGTCACGCGCTGGGAGATCGGTGGTGTATGGCGCGCGCGATCGGGTGGATGAGGTGTACGATTGCGCGCGGTCGGTGCGAGATGGTCGGTGGTTGTACCTTCGAAATTTCCATCCCCATCTCGGTTGGGCGCAGCCTTCGGTGTTCTGTGACCTGGGCGTGGTGCGTGGGGAGATTCTGCATTTCGCGGGGGCTCGCACGGCGGCGCAGCGTCACTACGTGAGCGCGACGCGTCCGGTGGAGGAGTTTTTCGATACGGAAAACGATCCGTGGAATGTGATGAATCTGGCGGAGACAAAACGAACGCCGGAGCAAGAGGCGGCCTTGAAGAGGATGCGAATGTTGCTGAAGCGTGAGCGCTCGCGGTTACTGGATCAGGGGGCGCTGCCGGAGGATGAGATGTGGTCATGGATCCGTGCCGAAGGCGCTCCGCTGCGGGATGTGCTGCTGGGAAAAACGACGCACCGCCCTGACTTGGAGTCGATCTGGGATGCGGCGGATCTTGTGGGCACAGGGAGCATCGATGCTTTGGCTGAGCTGTTGAGCGATGGTGAACCTGCGAGACGGTATTGGGGCGTGATCGGGCTGCGGCATGCTGCCTTTGACGATGCGGCGGTGAGGGGACGATTGGTGGATCACTTGCTCGATGCGAGTGCGGCTGTGCGCATCGAGGTGGCGGGATGGTTGGGACATTTCCCGGAGACTCGGGAGGCGGCGCTGGAGGTGCTGGCGACGGATTTGAAAGCGGAAGACTGGTGGGTGGCGCTGCGTGCCTGTCGGGCGGTGGAATTGCTGGGGAAGGATGCGGCTTCGATGCTTCCGCAGATGCGTGCGATCTATGCGGAGCATCGACATCAGCCGGGAGATGCCAGTTTGTATCTGGCCTTCTCCTCGGGTGCGTTTTTGGAGGCTCTGGGAGAGCCGACGGAGCCATGGGACTTCACTCCGGAGGCGAAGCAACCGTGAAGGCTGAGGTGAGTCAATCGGAGCTACGACCCCAGTGGCGGGCGTGGAAAATCAGCCAGATGATGACGGCAGAGATCCAGAGCAGCGCGGCGTAAATGTGGTGCGATTGGAGCAGGGAGAGTTTGAAATCGGCCGCCATGCGGGTGGCTGCGGCCATGAGAATGAGCCCGATGAGCCAGCGCCAGAGGCGAGATTTGGCCGGGGCTGCCGACGGGTCCGCGCAGTGTCCGATGGTGACGCGGTCAGCGACGAGGAGCAAGGTCATGCCAAAACCCCCAATCAGAAGCAGGTGCTCCACGGCATAGCCGGGTCCTGGCCAAATCGTGCGAATGAGCAGAGCGAGGGCGATCATGCCGATGGCGGCGCGAAGCGCGCGGGCGCGAGTGGAGGGAGCGGGACTCCGCCAAATGGCTGGTGTGGCCCACACCGCCCAGACTCCGAGAGCCAAAAGGCGAATGCCGCTAGCGCTGCGGACCCAGCCAAAACCCTCGAGGATGAGAGAACCAACGATGAGAAAGGCGCTCAACCAGACGCCGACCATGCGGCGGCGGGGGCTGGACATCAGAGGTCGCTGACCTGGCACGACAAAGAAGCGGGGGAAGAGGTAGGAACCGACGCCCAAGACGGGCAGCAAAAGCATGCCCTGCCAGGCGAGGAGTTTCAAAATCTGATGCGAGCGAGGCGAGAGGGAATCGGGAAACAACGCCCAAGTCACAGTGACGCCGAAGGCAAGGGCCACGGAGACAAAGGCGAGGGCGAAACCTGGCGGCGGGAGATCCTCCCCGAACTTCACCCGCCGGGCCAACAAGATCAGCAACAATCCAGAGAGCAGCGCGCTACAAGCATCTCCAAGACGCAGTTGGTGGCTCGCGTAAGCGATCTCTCCGGCGATCCACACCACCGCAAGGATGATGACCTCCCAACGGCGGAAGGCGGTGGCTTCCAAAAAACGTGGCCAGGCCGTGCCCAGAAATCCCACCACCATGGCCAGGCCAAATCCTAGCATGAGCATGCGAGGATGCTGGAAATGAGGCGCAAACGGCCAGAGACCCGCGTAGAACAACGGCCAGAGTGCCACGCCAAACACGGCGGCAAAGATCCCGAGGGGGAAGAACACGCGAAACGGCTCCGAGGCCCAAAGCGGTGAGTCGGTGGGCAGGGTTTTGTAAGTGGGAGGAGGGCGTGCCACGGCGGGTTGATGGACATGAACGGAGGTCGGAGGACGAGGCTTGTGGGAAAAAATGCGCCAATTTTGTGCGGAGGCGGAATGGGCGATGAAATGGCGGCTTGAGAGGTGCCTTTTTTCTTTTCACCTGCGATGTGCATGGCATGGTGGCGACCGCTTTTCTTGACGAACGATTTCATCATGTCCCAGCCCTTTCTCACTGACGATTACCATATTCGCTGGTCCACCCTTCAACCTGAACATGCCGAAGCAGACATCCGCGCGGCATTGCGTGAATCTGAAGAACGGATGGAAGAGTTTTTGAGTCAAGATCGCGGGAAGTTGAGTTTTGATTCCGTCATTCTGGCTCTCAATGAAGTGACGCGGCCTCTGAATGAAGCCTGGGGCCTCGTGCAGCATCTGGATGCGCTCTGCAACAGTCCCGCCTTGCGCGAGGCACAAAACAAGCTGCTGCCTGAAGTGAGTGCCTTTTTTGCCAAGATCCCGCTGAATGAGACGCTCTGGGATTTGCTGCTCACCTACAGCAAAACCGATGAGGCCAAGAACCTGACGGGCTGCCGACGACGTGCGTTGGAAGAGGAAGTGGAAGGCTTTCGGCAACATGGCGCGGAACTGCCTGCTGCGCAAAAGGCGCGCTTGGAGGAGATCGAGTCAGCGCTCTCGCAAGCGACTCAGAAGTATTCGGAAAATGTGTTGGATTCCACCAACGCGTGGGAGCTGATTGTCGATGATTTGGAAAAACTCCGTGGCCTGCCTGCCAGCGCGATCGATGCGGCGCGAGAGGACGCAATGACCAAGGGACACGGCACGGCAGAGGCTCCGAGTTATCGATTCACCTTGAAGGCACCTTCGCTGTTCCCGGTGCTGGAGTATCTGGAGGATGAATCCATTCGCCGTCAGGCCTGGGAGGCTTCAGCGATGATCGGACGCGGGGAGAAGTATGACAACACGGAGCTGGTCTGGGAGATTCTGCGTCTGCGTCATGAGAAGGCGCAGATGCTGGGGAAACCGCACTTTGCCGATCACATCCTGCAGCAGCGCATGGCGCGCAATGGGTCGGCCGCACTGCGGTTCATCGAAGATTTGCATGCGCGCGTCGCAGCCCCCTTTCAGAGGGAAACGATCTCGCTTCAGGAGTTTCGCGCCGATCAAGAGCACCGTGCGGCGGATTTGTTTGAGCCCTGGCAGGTGGCTTTTTGGGCAGAAAAACAAAGGCGGGCCGAGTATGACTTCGATCCCGAGGAGCTGCGTCCTTGGTTTCCGATGGATCGAGTGTTGAGCGGGATGTTTCGACTGGCGGAGAAGATTTTTGATCTGCGAATCGTCGAGAGAGATGCGGTTTATCTCGAGGCCGATGCGTCGGAGTCCACGCACGTGAGCTGCCAACCTCAGGAGACCGGACCCGTCGAAGTCTGGGCACCGGGTGTGAAATTTTATGAAGTGCGGAATGAAAAGGGCACGCAGATCGGCGGCTTTTACGCCGACTGGCATCCGCGCGATAGCAAGCGCGGCGGTGCCTGGATGAACTACTTGCGGATGGGTCTGCCGCCCTCAGGTGAGAGGGATCGGCGGCTGCATCTCGGCTTGATCTGCGGCAACATGACGCCGCCGATTGAGGGGCAGCCCGCTTTGTTGACGCACGATGAAGTTTGCACGGTGTTCCATGAGTTCGGCCATCTGCTGCATCAATTGCTCGGGGCGGTTGAAGTGCCGTCGCTCAATGGTGTAAATGTTTATTGGGACTTTGTGGAGCTGCCTTCTCAGCTGATGGAAAATTTCTGCTGGGAGCGGGAAAGCCTGGACCTTTTTGCTCGACATCACCAAACCGGCGAGCCTGTTCCGCAGCGACTGTTCAAGAAGCTCGTGGCTGCACGCAACTTCCGCAGTGCCAGTGCGATGATGCGCCAGTTAGCTTTTGGCAAGCTGGACCTGGAGCTGCACATGAAGCATGCGACCGAGGAAGGTGCGGATCTCGATGCGTTGTCGCGCCGCATTCTGGAAGGTTACGTGATGCCGCTGAAGACGGATCCTCCCAGTATGGCGCGCCGATTTGGGCATCTCTTTAGCAGCCCGGTGGGCTATGCAGCGGGGTACTACAGCTACAAGTGGGCAGAGGTGCTCGACGCGGATGCCTTCACGCGCTTTCAACGGGAGGGCGTGTTGAATGCCGAGGTGGGGCGCGAATTTCGAGATAAGATTCTCTCCAAAGGCAACTCGGAAGAGCCGGCGCAATTGTTTCGCGATTTCATGGGGCGCGACCCTGACTCGACCGCTCTGCTGGTGCGCAGCGGGTTAGCCTAACAAGGGTTTCTGCCGCGCTTTCAACGCAGCAGAAACCACTCCCAGTCAGGCACCGAGTGCACGTTGCGGATCGTCGCGGAGACGGGAACCGCGCGCGGCTGGGCGGGCGCGCGCAGCAGCTTGAGCCCCGCTTCATCCGGCAGGCGGCAGCCTTTGCGGCTGTTCACGCGCTTGTCGGCGAGCACGCAGTTCTCCCAGGCGTTGGCCCCGCCGCGCGCGAGCGGTACGACGTGGTCGATGTTGCCTTCGCTCGGGTGCAGCTTGCGGCCCGTGTATTGGCAGACTCCGCCGTCCCGCTCCCAGATGCCGCGCGCGCCGAATTTCGGCCGGCGCAGCGGCACTCTGGCATAGCGCGCGGCGATCACCACGGTGGGCTGCCGCACGGGTCCGCGCACGGTGCCGATGGCGGCATCGCTCTCACGCACCGGAAGCCCGATCCAGTCCTCCCAGCGCGTCGGCACAAACTCGCCTCCATCGCGAATGTCGAGCGCGGTGGCTGCACCGCTCGCGAGCATGCACACGGCCTCCACCGGCGTCTTCACGCCGATGGCCTGCCAGTTTCGGTTGAGCACCAGGACGGTGCAACGATTCAACAAATCACTCATGGGTCTCCCCTTCTCACTTTTTCCTTGTTCACTTTTCACTCATCAATCCTCCGCCTTGTCCCCTGCGGGACACATCTTGACGATGCGCGGGCGGAAGGTGCCGAGGACTTCGACGAGGTCGGTCTGCGCGGCCATCACCTCATGGATGTCCTTGTAAACTCCGGGTACCTCGTCGATCCCGGCACTGAGAAGATCCACGCCGGCCGCGGCGAGCTGCCTTTTCACCGCGCTCCAGGTGAAGCTCTGCTTCGCCTGCGAACGGCTCATGACACGGCCCGCGCCATGGGACGCGCTGTGCAGGGAATCGGTGTTCCCCTTCCCGCGCACCACGAAGCCGGGTGTGGCCATGGAGCCCGGGATCACCCCGAGCACGCCCGGTCCGGCGGGCGTCGCGCCCTTGCGATGCACCACGACCTCGCGCTCTCGGCCATCGATCACATGCGTTTCTTTCCAGGCAAAGTTGTGATGGTTCTCAATGTCGATCACCACCCGCGCTCCGACCTTTTTCGCGATGTGCTTGTGGATGAGCGCATGGTTCGCGGCGGCGTAACGCCCCATGAGATTCATCGCGGCCCAGTATTCCTGGCCGGCTTCTTCCTCGAACGACAGCCAGGCAAGATGCTTCATCTCCTTGGGCAGTTCGCCACGCCGATCCATGGCGATGCGGCTGTAATGCTGGCACACCTGCGCGCCCGCGCCACGCGATCCGCTGTGCGACAACAGCGCCATGTAGCTGCCCGGTGGAAGCTCAAAGCCGGATGCCTTCAGCAGGTGCGACTGGTCTTCATCGACATCGAACGCGCCAAACTCCACAAAGTGATTTCCCGAGCCGCTGGTGCCGAGCTGCGACCACGCCTTGTCCTTGTGGCGTTGAGTGATCGGCGAGACCGACCAGTCATCGTCCATCACTTCATGGTCGCGGCGCTGCTTGAAGGTGGCACCAATGCCGAAGCGGGTTTCATCTTCCAGGATGTTGGCGAGACGGTTTTTCTGACCGGCAATCACATTCGCTTTGCGATCATAAATCGAAAGCCGCATGCGGCAGGCAATATCGACGCCGACGGCGTAAGGGATCACGCAGTTCTCGGTCGCCAGCACTCCGCCGATGGGCAGTCCGTAACCCGGATGCCCGTCCGGCATCAGCGCTCCCGCCACCGAGACCGGCAGCGCGCAGGCGTTCGCCATCTGTTTGACAGCAACAGGCTCGAGTCCGCTTCCCCACAGGTGCCAGGGCGCGAGTTCATCGCGCTGTTTCCAGGCCGGAGCATAAAGATCGCGGGCAAAGGCCTCGCGCAGCGGATCACCGAGAAACGCCTGCGGGTCCGCGATGATCGCGGTCAGCTCGTCTTCGAGCCGCGCCGCATCACCGCCCTCTCGCAGGTAGGTCGCGATGAAGGCCATGCCCGACTGAAGGGCCGCGCCCTGGGGCACGCCGAATCGGATGAGGTCTTGGGATTTCATGGTTGGGATGAATGGAACGTTTGAAATGACAGCGGTGTTCGCTTTCGGTGGGAAGTGGAAAGCCAGCCGCTACTTGCGGCGACGCGCCACGGACGGCGGTCGCGCCGCACGGCGGACCAAGCGGCCGCGCTGATGAGCATACCAGCGCAGGGGAGAAATCCATCGGGAGGAGGGAGTGAAAGGATGTTTCATAGGGAGCAAAAAAGGGACGTGCGGCATGCACGGAG
>JAGRPD010000354.1 GCA_020439875.1 Verrucomicrobiales bacterium | reverse complement strand
GCGGCGGCGCGTGGAGCAGTGGCTTTTGCTGCTGTTGCGGTGCCTTTTGCTGGTGCTGCTGGCGTTGATTTTTGCCCGGCCCTGGTGGCGGGGTGCCGAGACGAGAGGCGCGGCGGGAGCGGGAGTGGCGCGGATGGTGCTGGTGGATGTGAGTGCGTCGATGCAGCGGCCGGGTCTGTGGGAAGAGGCGCTGCGGGCGGGGCGTGAGGCGGTGCGCGGACTGACGGGCGATGATGGGGTGGCGTTGGCGAGTTTTGACACTCGGCTGAAGGTGGTGCTGGGGTTTCCGGCATCGGCGAACGAAATGGCTGTGCAAGCTGCGGAGCGTGCGGGACGCTGGGAGGCGGGGCTCAAAGAGCTGCGACCCGGAATGGCGGCGACGGATCTGGGTGCGGCACTGACGGCGGCGCTGGATGAGATGGCGGCGCTGCCTGCGGAGGGGGAGTGGAGGCGGGAGCTGGTGGTGATCACGGATCTGCAAGAGGGCTGCAAACTGGATGCGCTGAGTGGAGTGGCCTGGCCGGAGGCGGTGACGGTGCGGGTGGTGAAGCTGGAGGCTCCAGTGCTGAATAATCTCACTCTGGCGGCGGCTCCGATGAGTGGTCAGCGCGGGCTGCGCCTGCGGGTGACGGCGGATGGGGAGGGCGGGGCGTTCGAGCTGGCGTGGACGGGTGGCGATGGGTTGAAGACGCTGGGCTCGGTGGAGCCGCGAGGTCGCGCGGTGGTGCAGGCTCCGCCGCGAGCTGAGGCCGATGAAACGAAGGCGGGCGAGCTGCGTCTCGTGGGCGATGAGTGGGCGCTCGACAATGCGTGGTGGCTGGCGGCACAAAGCGCGGTGCCGCTGCCCGTGCGGGTGGACGCGCGGGCGGGATCGGCGGACAAACCGGGAGAACCGGCCTTCTACCTGCGGCGCGCGCTGCTGCCGACGGCGGTTTTTGAGCCGGAATTTTGGTGGGCGAGCGAGGGCGGGCCTGAGGGGCGGAAGGCGGAGGCGGCGCTGTGGATCTACGCGGGGGACGGGCAGAGATTGACGGAGGCAGCCTGTGAGGAATGGCGTGCTGCGATGGAGGCGGGGGCACTGGGAGTTTACGTGGCAGATGATGCGGCTTCGGCGGCGGAGCTGCGGCGACTGGCACCAGATTTTCAATGGCGGGTGGAGGAGTGGCCCGCTGTGGCGGAGTATCGGCTGCTGGGGGGGCTGGAGACGGGGCATCCGCTGATGCAGGCGTTTGCGGATCCGCGTTTGCGTGACTTCAGTCGGGTGCGGTTTTGGCGGGGGAAAAAGGTGTCGATCGAGGGAGACGGCGTGCAAACGCTGGCGCGGTGGGAGGATGGGAGCCCGAGTTGGCAAACGGTGCCGGTGGGGACGGGGCGGTTGATCGTGATGGAGAGTGGCTGGCATCCGCAGGCCAGTCAGTTGGGGCTTTCCAGCAAATTTGTGCCGTTGTGGTTTGGCTGGCTGGAGGCGGCGGGATGGGCGCAGGCGCGGGAACCGGTGCGGCATGTCGGTGACACGCTGGGCTGGCGAGAGGGGGCGCGCCCACTGGCGCTGACGGGGCCGGATGGCGCGGTGATGCGCGGTGAAGACCTGACGGTGATGCGGGCGATGCTGCCCGGTATTTACACGCTGGAGGAGGAGGGGGCTGGCCGCCGGACCAAACGCCAGGTGGCCGTGCAAATGGATCCGGCGGAGGGTCGGTTGCAGCCGTTGGATCTCGAGGTGCTGACGAAGCAGTGGGGGTTGCCTGTGGCGGGGGAAGAGGCGAGTGAGGCGGGATCGCGGCCCGACATCGTGCCAGGTGCGGAGGTGGAAACACGGCAGCAGGGGTGGTGGTGGCTGTTGCTGGTGGCATTGGCGGTTTCACTGATGGAAACTTGGGTGGCCAATCGACGTATGAATGCTCCTCCGACAGGCCCGGCACCGGCTTAATCTTTCGCTGTTTTTCCGCTCATGCATCCTCCACTGGCCCTGTTGAATCATCGCTTGAGCGAGGTGATGGAGCACCTGCGTCGCGCGCGCGGGCGGCGGGGGATGACGTTGGCGCTGATCGCGGCGGCGGTGACAGCGGTGTTTTTGGGGTTGCGCGGTGAGGGGGAAGAGGCGGGAGTTGCGTCGGGTTTTTGGGCCATGCTGCCGGTGCTGGTGCTGGCGCTGGGGGCGGTCGTAGCGGTGGTTTGGGTGCGAAGATTGCGGTTGGGCCGTGGCGAGCTGGCACGGCGGGTGGAGGCGGCGGTGCCGGAGCTGGATGCGCGCTTGAAAACGGTGGTGGAGCGTGAGGAAGGCCGGGACGCCGGAGATTATTTTCATCATCGATTGGTGGCAGAAACCCTGCGCGAGGTGCGTGAGGCGGACTGGGCTGAGGCGGTGATGCCACGGCAGCGCGGGCAGGTGGGGCTGCTGGTGGCGGCGCTGCTGTTTGTGGTGGCCCAGGCCTGGATGATGCATGGGCGCTGGCCGGGGTGGTGGCAGGGGGAGGAAGCCGAGACGCTGGCGGAAGTCGCGACACCAGGAATGACCGTGGATTTTCAGGTGGAGCCCGGCGATGTGGAGATCGAAAAAGGCTCTCGCCTGGCGGTGAGTGCGCGGCTTTCCACCGTGCCCGCAGGCGAGGTGATGCTGGTGTGGACGGATGAGGCCGGTCAAATCCAGGGGCAAACCCCGATGCAGGCAGGCGTGGAAGCGGGGGCCTTCGGCTGCGTCATCTTCAAGGTGATGAAGTCGGGTCACTATCGTGTCCACGCGGGGGCTGCGCGTTCCGAAGCCAGCGAGCTGACGGTCTTTGAAAGGCCGCGCCTGGAGCAGATGAACGTGGAAATCCATCCGCCCGAGTGGACTGGACTGCCCATGACACGGCGCGAGCGCACGCTGAAAGCTCGGGCACCCGCCGGATCCCGCGTGATCGTCGAGGCACGGGTGAATAAGCCCCTCGCCGAGGCCGAACTCTTCGCGCCCGAGCTGGCTCCCGTGCCCCTGCGGCCCGATCCTCAGGATGCGACGCTTTTGCGAGGTGAATGGACGGCGGAAGCGAGTCGAAAATACCGCGTGCATCTGGTGGATGACGCCGCCCGCGCCAATGCCAACCCTCCGTGGTTTGAACTGACGGTGGATGAAAATCGGACGCCCAAGATCGAAGTCGTCTTTCCGAAGCGCGACCTTCAAGTCTCGCCCATCCAGGAGTTGCCCCTGGAAGTCACCGTGCGGGATGATGTCTCCGTGCTGCGCAGCGGATTGGTGCTGACCTGGGCGGATCAGATGCGTGAGATTCCGCTGCCTCACGATCCCACCTCGCCCCGCCAGGTGATGAAGCTGGCGGCGAAGGTCGCGCTGGAGCAGGAAAAAGTGGAGCCGCTTCAGCTCATCAGTTATCACTTCTGGGCGGAGGATAAGGCGGATGAAGGCTCGGTGCGGCGAGTGCTGAGCGATCTGTTTTTTGCTGAGGTCCGCAGCTTCGAGGACATTTTTCGCGAGACTGAGCCTCCCCCCTCGGAGCCTGGCGAACCGAAGGCGAAAAGTCCGCCTTTGATGAAGCTGCAAAAGGAAGTGGTGCAGGCCACTTGGAATCTGCAACGAGAGGTGAGCCAAGCGCAGTCGCTAGCCGCAAGGGCGGCAGATATCGAGGTGGTGCGAGAGTCCCAATCCATGGCCTTGGAAAAAACCAAAGAGGCGATGGAGGAGGTGGAGGACGCGGAGGTGAAATCGAATCTCACCGAGGCATGGAAAGCCATGCGCGATGCCATCGACGCCCTGGAAAAGGCCGGGACGGAGGCCTCTCGCGCGGCTTTGGCACAAGCCGGCGAGCAGGAGCAGGCCGCCCTGCAATGGCTGCACCGCGCCAGCGAGCGGGAGCATCAGGTGACGCGGCAAAACCGCTCATCCTCCGCCGGCACACCGGGTGAGCGGGAGGAGCAGGTGATGGAGCTGGAGTTGACTCAGGAGGAGCAGCGCTACGAGGAGGAAAAAGCCGCCAGCGCACCCTCGGCCGATCAGCAGCAGGACCTGCAAATCCTCAGCCGCCTGAAGGAGCTGGCGCGTCGTCAGGAGGCGCTGCGCCAACGCTTGCAAGAGTTGCAGCAGCAGCAGGAGGCCGCGTCATCGGATTCCGAACGGCAGTCGTTGCAGGATCAGATCGACGAGGTGGAAAAGGAGCAGCAGGATCTGCTGGCCGATATCGACAGCCTGCAGCAGCGCATGGATCAGCAGGCAGCGGAGGCCAGTGAACCAAGTGCCGAGGCCGCTCAGGCAGCGAGGCAGGAGCTGGATCGCGCACGGCAGCAGGCGGAAGCGACGGCGGAGCAGTTGCAGCGCGAGGATGTGCAGGCAGCCACCACCTCCGCCGCGCGCGCCGCTGATCAGTTGAAGGAGCTGGAGGAGAGTTATCGAGAGCGAACGGCGGGTGAATTTTCACGTCGCATGCAAGCACTGCGGCAGCAGTCCCAGGCGGTGAAAGAAGCGCAGCAAACCGTTCATGAGGCGCTCGAAAATCAAACCACGCCCAAGACCAGTGGGGACACCAGCGCCCAGCTCGAGCGCATGATGCAGGGCGGAGAAGCGGCGCGAGATCTGGCCGCACAACGCCAGCGAGTGCAGGACCTGCTCGAAAGTCTGCAGCAGACCAGCGAAGAGGCCGAGGCCGGTGAGCCGCTGCTCTCCCGCCAGCTTTATGAGGCCGTTAGAGAGGCGCGCACCGCCGGATTGGAAGAGCAATTGGAACGCGCTCAAGGAGCCGCCCGCTATGGCCAGCGCCTCTCCGCACAGGATGCGGAGCGAAAGGCACTGAAAGCGATCGAAGAGCTGGATCAACGAGTGGCTAGCGCGGCCAACAGCGTGCTAGGCAGTGAAGAGGCGGCCCTGCGCTTGGCGGGTCAGCAGCTTGATGAATTGATCGATCAAGCCCGTCAGGAATTGAGTTCTGCAGCTTCAAGCGAAGAGCAAAATCCCAAATCTGCGCAGCAGACGTCCACCCCTCCGACTCAGGC
>JAGRPD010000353.1 GCA_020439875.1 Verrucomicrobiales bacterium | reverse complement strand
GGCGGTGGATGCCAACGTGCTCATCTACGAGCGACTGCGAGAGGAGACTCAGGCCGGGAAAAGTCTGGGAGCTGCTCTGGAGGCGGCGTTTGAAAAGGCTTTTTCGGCCATTTTTGACTCCAACCTGACCACTCTGATCACGGCGGCGATCTTGTTCTTCCTGGCCTCGGGTTTGGTGAAGGGTTTCGCGGTGACGCTGACCATTGGTATTCTTTCCTCCCTGTTTGGTGCGTTGATCGTGACCCGCACGCTGCTGTCCTGGATGGTGGACAAGGGCATCGTCACCAAGCTCAAGACCAGCACGCTGATCCCGCACAAGGTGTTTGATATCCTGTCGGTCTCCAAGTTTTTCATCATGGTCTCCGTCGCGCTCACCGTGCTGTCTCTGGCCATGTTCTTTGTGAAGGGCAAACACAGTCTCGGCATCGACTTCCGTGGAGGAGCCATCACCCACGTCCAAGTGGCAGAAGGCAAGACGGTGGATATCGCGGAGATCGATCAAATCCTGAAGAGCCTGAAGCTGCCGGACGGTCAGTCGATCGGCACGTATTACGTTCAGGCCAAGGGATCTCCTTCTGGGGAGGTGCTTTCCATCCGCAGTGAGTTTGAAGCCGGTCCCGTCATCGACCGCGCCGTGCAGGACGGCATCACGGATGGTCGCATCAAGGGCACGGATGTGGAGCGCGTCGGCTCGCTGGTCGGCAAGGAGCTGGCGGAAAAATCGGCGGTGGCCTTGGTTCTGGCACTGGGGGCCATCTTCCTCTACCTCTCGCTGCGGTTTGAGTTTGCCTTCGCTCTGGGTGCGACGCTGGCGTTGTTCCACGATGTGTTGATCGTGCCAGGCCTTTGCGTGCTGTTTGGGCAAGAACTCTCCGTCATTCACATCGGTGCCTTGCTGGCCATTGCCGGTTACTCGATCAATGACACGATCATTGTGTTTGACCGTATCCGGGAGGTGATCACCACCAGCAGCGGCTCAATGCGCTCAATGATGAACGAGGCCATCTCTCTGACCTTGAGCCGCACCGTGCTGACGTCTTCCACGACGCTGGCTCCGATGCTGGTGCTGCTGTTCTTCGGAAATCCGGCGATGCTGGAGTTTGCAATGCCGATCGCGATCGGGGTGCTGCTCGGAACCTATTCGTCGATCTTTATCGCCTCGCCGTTGGTGCTCTGGTATGCGAAACGGACGGGCACCAGTCTGCGCCGTCAGGTGATCGATAGTCATCGTGCCGCTGAGGCGATGGTGCCTGCGGAAGAAGGCTGAGAGTCGTTGCGATAAGACTCTGTGAAAGCGGTGGTGGACGAAGGTTCCGCCACCGCTTTTTTGTGCGTGGGAGATCGGGGCTTGAATCTGCCGAGGATCCGTGTTCCCCTGAAAACATGGAGAAGCGTGAGATTGTCACGGTCGGGGTGGTCGATGATCACCATCTGATGATGGATGGACTGAAGCTGCTGGTCGAAAGCATGGATGGATTTCGCTGCGTCTGGACCACGGACAATGCGGCGGACTGTCTGGCGCGGGTCGAAGCCAAACCGCCTGACATGGTGCTGGTGGACATCACCATGCCGGATCGCAACGGGATCGAGCTGATCAAGGATCTGCGAAAACTCTGCCCCGAGGTCAAGCTGCTGGTGATCTCCATGCACGACGAAGAGGTCTATGCGCAGCGGGCGCTGAAGGCAGGCGCGCGGGGTTACGTCATGAAATCGGCCTCTCACGATGAGATTCGAGATACGCTGCTGCGGGTGGCAGAAGGGCGACTCGGCGTGAGTGATGATCTCTCTGAGCGGATGGTGGAGGCTTTTTTCTCCGGCCAAGAGGCGAGTGATCGAGATCTGGTGGGGAACTTGAGCGACCGTGAGTTTGAAGTGTTTCAGTTGGTGGGGGAGTGCAAAACGGCGGCGCAGATCGGAGAGGCACTCGGCATCAGCTCGAAGACGGTGGATGTTTACAAGTCGAAGATCCGTGGAAAGCTGGACATCAAGCCAGGAGATTCCCTCGCCGCCTACGCCATCCGTTGGGTGGAGTTGAAGAAGATTGGCTGATCGGTGTGACCGTGAATGACTTCAATGGATGGCGTTGGTTCGGAAGTGGGGGGAACCGAGTCTTGACAAATGGAGCGTGAGCCTGCCTGAATGACCCCATGGCCAAAACGACGAACAATGTCCGGGTGGGTTTGGTGGATGATCACAGCTTGATGCTCAGTGCTCTGGCGCTGCTGGTGGACTCGATGGATGGGTTCGTGACGGCATGGACCTGTGATGATCCGCGCAAGGCAGTGTCAAAGATCGAGGAGGATGCGCCGGATGTGCTGGTGGTGGATCTTTCAATGCCTGAACGCAGTGGTTTGGAGTTGATCAAAGATGTTGGAGCGCTGCGCAAGGACATGCCGGTTCTGGTGCTCTCAATGATGGATGAGACGCTCTACGCGCAGCGAGTTCTCAAGGCGGGTGCGCGAGGTTATGTGATGAAGGAGGCGTCCAACGAACAACTCGAAGCCGCGTTGCGGCGGGTGGTGAGCGGTGGCATCGCTGTTAGTCCGAGCATGGCCGAGAGAATGATTGAGGCCTATTCCACGGGCGTCGAAATGTCAGATCAAGGGTTTCTTGATCGATTGACCGATCGGGAATTCGAAGTGTTTCAGCTGGTGGGGGAATGCAACACGGGCAATCAGATCGCCGAAGCACTCGGGATCAGCCCCAAGACCGTGGATGTGCACAAGTCAAAGATCCGCTCCAAGTTGGAATTGAATCAAGGGGACTCGCTTTCGGCATTCGCCATCCGTTGGGTGGAGACGCAGCGATTGACGCGTTCGGGGGATAGTCGCCAATGAAGTGAGTTTGAGGCGCGAATACCTTCTGCGGACGGTCCTCCAACACGTCAGGGTGTCGGAGGACTCGTCATGACGGAAGGCATCAGTTGGGGATGGAGATGAAGATCTGGGGACAGCAGTAGGGCTTGATCTCCAACGTCGTGCTGCCTTGGCACTGCTCGCCACCGGGACCCTGGTAGGTTGCGGTGATGGTGGCGTTGCCGGTTGCGGTCGGTGTGCCGGT
>JAGRPD010000352.1 GCA_020439875.1 Verrucomicrobiales bacterium | reverse complement strand
GTGGTCATCGGCGTCAGCGCGGCGGTGGTGCTTCCCAGACACGAACACCGTGATGCAGAAGCGGACAGCATCGCCCAGATCATTTTTCAAAGACACTTCGCAACCTCAGCACAGCCATGAAACGGAAACTCATTCTTCAAATCATCGTCGGTCTTGCCGCTCTGTTCCTCGTTGGCGGATTCTGCGGTTATGCGCTGGCCGCACGTCCCGGCGCCGCGACGGCACCGCTGCCGAAGTCGGAGGAAATCTGGCTGGAAAAGCATTATCAAGAAACCGTATCGCGTGTCGGGCTTGATGCGGATCAGGCCTCGAAGCTGCTGCAGCACTATGATCGCCTAACCTCGGAGATTCGGGCGATTCGCGAGAACACGAGCCGCCAGCTCGGTGAAGCGTTTGCACGGCACAAAGACCATGTGCTGCCCGATCTGACGCCGGACCAACGCGACCGCTACGAAGCACTTGTCTCTGAGCGGAAGGCAGCGCGTAGTCGCTGAATGAATCCGAGCCCTGCAAGCCATGAACATGCGGCAAGTCCAGTTCATCATTGCCTTGTTGGAGGTTGCGAGAGTTGCGTCCGCAGCTCCGACGATCACCACGCAGCCTTCGCCGCCGACGCAGACGGTCAGCGTTGGCGCGAATGTCGCCTACTCCGTGACGGCGACCGGTTCCGGCACGCTGAGCTACCAGTGGCAGAAGAGAACGACTGCGCCGTATGCGAATATCGCGGGTGCCACGAATGCCTCGCTGACGTTGAGCAACGTGCAGGCGGCTGATTCGGCGAACTACCGGGTGGTGGTCACTGACAGTGCCGGTTCGACGAACAGCAATCCGGTCACACTCACCGTGAATGGCCCGCCAAGCATCACACCAGCCACGACATTGCAGCATCAAGCGATCACGCTGGGTGCGGCGGCGAGCTTCACCGTGACGGCGAGTGGGTCTGGCACGCTGACCTATCAATGGCAGAAAAATGGTGCTGACATCGTGGGTCAGACGGCGGCCACACTGTCGTTTGCCAGCGTGCAGGAGTCAGATGAGGCGGATTACTCCGTCACGGTCACGAACGGCTTTGGGTCGGTGACGAGTGAACCGGCACGACTGTGGGTGGTGCCGCCCACGAGCCAGTATGTGACCGCGAACTTCATCAGCAGCACCAGTTTCCGCCTGCCCTACTTTTACATCCTGCCGCCGGGCTACAGCGCCGCGCAGAAGTATCCGCTGTGGGTCTATTTTCACGGTGCCAGCGATACGGAGAGCACGTTCGTCACGGGATCAGGCGCGGCGGGGTTCTCACGGGTCTGTGCGTCGTATGCACGCCAAGCGGCGGACCCAATCATCGCGGTGTATGTGACACGGCAGTCTGGCAGCGCGAACTGGAACGGCTACGCGCCTCATGCGGCGGAGTTGATTCCCTATTTGCAGACAAACTTCAGCGTGGATGCGAGCCGCATTTACATTGCCGGGCAATCCGCAGGCGGAAAACCTGCGGTGGATGTCGTGACGCTCACGCCCTCGACTTATGCGGGTTTCATGATCTGCGATGGCACGGGCGACACGGCCACGGCATCGAGCATCACTCAGGTGCCGCTGTGGGCGGTGTGGTCACAGGGAGACACCGTCGTGACGGGGACACCCGCTTGGGTGCAAGCCTATCGCACTGCGGGCGGTCGCGCCGTCTTCACGCAGTTCGCCACGCCCTCGCATGTGAACAGCATCACCATGGGCTTCACCCTCCCTGCGGCTGTGGACTGGCTTTTTGCACAAAGGCGCGCGATGGCATCTAGCGCAGCGCCGCTGGTGTCCATCGTCACTCCGACAAGCGATGCCGTCCACAAAACGACCGCCACGAGCGTGAGTCTCGCAGGCAGCGTGTCCGCACTCGGACAAACGGTCTCCAGCGTGACCTGGACGAATGCGACGACAGGCACGAGCGGCAGCGCCACCGGCACCACGGCCTGGAACTCTGGAGCCATTGCGCTCTCATCCACTCAATCGAGTCGGGTGCTGACGACAGCCACCCTCGACACAAGCTGGGCACCGGCCTACGGCGGCAGCACCACGGTCAACAGCACGTTGATCGTCACCAAGCCGTTTGATTCCAACCTCATCCGTCAAAGCGCCAACTCCTACCTGCTGAGCTGGACCGGCGGCTATGCGCCCTACCGGGTTCAAACCTCCCCCGATCTCGCCACGTGGACGGACGTGAGCACCAACGCGACCTCGCCTCTTCCGGTCTCCACATCTGCCACGCGGGCCTTTTACCGCATTGTTGGACAATGATTAGCCTTCTTCAGATGATGCATCGCTCTTCAACTCTCTGCCTCATCGCCGCTCACCTTCTTGGCGTGATGAATGCTCATGCTTTCACGGACTTCGATGCCGATGGCTACGACGATGTCTGGCAGCGACTTTACAACGTCACAGTCAGCGACCTGCCGCTAAGTGGCGATTTTGATAGCGATGGTTCGAGCAACAGCGCGGAGAGCATCGCGGGCACTGATCCTCGTGATGCGAGCAGTTATCCCAAGGTGAGCGATGTGCAGCGGGTGAGCAGCAATATGGTGCTCAAGACGCCGACACAGACAGGCAAGCGCTATCAGCTTCAAAGCAGCGAGACTTTGGGCGCGGAGTCGTGGGTCAATGATGGCGCTGCATTCATTGGCGACGGCAGCGTGCATGACTTTTCAGCGGATGCGGGTTCAAATCGGAAGTTCTTCCACGTGTCAGTGGATGATGCAGACAGCGATGGCGATGGGGTCTCTGACTATGCGGAGGCTTTGCTGGGAACGAATCCAACTCTCGCCAACAGCCCTACCAACGCCTCCGGTGGCGCAGCGAGTGATTACGACACACTGCGAAGCCTGCTCTCGATCTCAATCAGCGTGGTCACGACGGATGCCTTTGAGCAGGAAAGCACACCTGCGGTTCTCCGCCTCACCCGCGCCTTTGGCACAATGCCGCTGGCGGTGCAGTTTGCAGGCAGCGGTGGTGCATTGGACCCGACCAAGGCCAACGCGAGTGCAGCGGACTACACCATCACCAACGCCAGCTTCGCCAATGGCGAAACGACTCACGATGTAGCCGTGAACGCTCTCCTCGATGCGGTTAACGAAGTGCCAGAGGCGCTGAAGCTGACCCTGAAGCTGCCGGGACTCTCACCGTTCTCCACTGCACCCTCGGCGAATGTGACGCTGAAGGATGCTAGCGTGAATCCGGTGAATCGCCGCTTGTTTGTCGCCTATCTCAATGCGGTGCCCGGCGTCTCCAGCATCGGTTCAGGCGTTGCGACCCTGTTTGTGGAAGGCGACAACAACTCGGCGGTGGTGAACCTCTCGTTCAACAATCTCTCCTCGGAGCAAAACACCGCCTATCTGCGCATTGGCAGCAATCTCGAGGTGCAAGTGCTGCCGAAGGGCCAGATCACTGGCGCATCCTGGAGTATCCGGGCAAAGCAGTTCCTGCTCACCGATCAAGCCATGCTCGACGCCCTCGCAGCAGGCCAGGTCTTTCTCAGCATCTCCAGCGCAAACTTCACCGCTGGCGAGATTCAGGGCTTCTTCGCTCCGGCGAATGGCAGCGTGTCAGAGCCTCCGACACCTGCCGCAGCTCCGACCTACACCTCTGCTGAGTTTCCCAATCTCGCCGCAGGTGGCGTGACAAACAATGCGGCGCTGGATCGTGACATCGTGCGCTTCTTGCAGCAGGCCACCTTTGGTCCCACGGCGGAAAGCATTCAGGAAGTGCGCGACTTGATCACCGCGAATGGCAATGACGCCATCGCGGGCTACACCGCATGGATCGATAAGCAGATGGACCTTGCGCAGACACCATCACCCTCACTGCTGAAGCTCACGCGGGCTGCAGATTTGGAGGATTTCATGCTGCGTGGAAACAAGCCAGTCACTTACAACAACGATCCGCAGTTCGGCGGCGGCGGCTTCCAGTTCATCAATGCCACGCGTTCATGGGCGGTGGACAGCATCTGGGGAAACAACCATCCCTTTCTCTACAATCGCCGCCGCGAGTGGTGGACTATTGCGCTGAATAGCAAAGACCAGCTCCGACAGCGCATGGCCTTCGCTTTGAGTCAGATCGCGGTCATCTCGGAGGTGGATACCAGCGTCTTCACATATCACCACGGCACGGCGAACTACTGGGATATGCTCACTGCCAATGCCTTCGGCCCGTATCGCACCGTTTTGGAGAAGGTGACTTACAGTCCGATGATGGGCGTCTATTTAAGCCATCTCAAAAACCAAGCCCGCAATGGAACGATCAATCCCGATGAGAACTTCGCCCGCGAGATCATGCAGCTCTTCTCCATCGGCCTCGTGCAGCGTTATGCCGATGGTAGCCTGAAACTCGATGCCGTCAGCGGTCTGCCTATACCCACCTACGATCAGGGCGACATCACCGAGATGGCCCGAGTGATGACCGGCATGAGCTTCAGCGTGCGTCATGCGCTCACCACTGCCGCCACTTATCCGACGAGCACACAGCAGCGCATCGGCACCCTCTTGACCAACACCGACTTCTTCACCAACAACGGCCATCTCTGGTGGCAGTCCCAATGGACGAGTGACCTCGGCATGTTCTCCGCCTACCACGACTTCAACGACTACCCGAGCTACACCGGCCTCACGTATCCAGAGGGCGTCACGTCCGCCTCAAAGATTCTATTCCGCGACAAGCCAGGTCAAAAAGTCATCCCCATCCGCACGGTGAGCAATGCGAACGGCAATCTCGATGTCGCAGACGCACTTGATGCGCTCGCGACGCATCCCAACATCGCGCCCTTCATCTCGCGCCTGCTCATCCAGCGCTTCGTCACCTCAAATCCGAGCCGTGGCTACCTTCATCGCGTTGCGACGACATGGACCGAGACCAGCGGCAACCTCGGTGAAGTCATGAAAGCCATTCTTCTCGACTATGAGGCACGCAGTCACGCCTTGGCCGAAAGCACCGCCACCTTCGGCAAACCGAAGGAACCACTGCTGCGCTACACCGCTGCCCTTCGCGGCCTCAAGAGCTACACCGGCCTGCCGCTCGTGAACCTGACCACCCTCAGCGTGCCCTTCACTTCATCGGAGTCCATGCAGACCACGCCTTACGAGCTGAGCGAGTTCAACAAGTTCCCGGCAGGCACGAAGCGCTTCCGCTACTTCAACATGAACAGCACCATTTTTCAGTCGCCACAGGCTGCGCCGACCGTCTTCAACTGGTTCTTGCCCGACTATGTCTTCCCCGGCCCCACGGCGGCGGCGGGCCTTGTCGTGCCGGAGTTCCAGATCGCCACGGAGAGCAGTGTCGTGAAGATCACGAACGAGTTCTACAACGTCATGTTCACCAGCATCCCGCCCGGAGGAGCCTCGCCGCCCGTGAAACCCGGACGCACCCTGGATGATGTTTTCAACCTCGCTGGCTACCGCACCGCCACCAACGGCAGCCTTGTGGTGCCGAGCTACGGCGTGAGCGCAGGTTACTTTAGCGCCAACACCTTCAACTCCAGCGCTGGCAGCACCGAAACGCCCGAGACCATCAACAACGACCTCGACAACGTCCTGCCCGACTACGGTGAACTCACCACGCTCTACACCAGCACCTACAACAGCACGCTGACCGCGCTCTACGCTCCGAATCCGGTGCCAACAACACCTACCACCGCGAATCGCAATCTCGCCCATGACGCCGCCGCACTGGCCGTGCTCGATCAATGCGATCTCCTCTTCGCCGCAGGCGTCTTCAAGACACGTTACGCCGCCCTGCCCCCAGGCACCAACTCACCGCGCCAAGCTATCATTGACGCCCTCGCCAGCGGGATCGGCAGCCGCACCACTCACACCGATGCCGCGAGCAATGGCTTCCTCACCAACGCCCAACGGCGCTGTCGCAACATCGCGTTCCTCGTCCTCACGTCACCGCAATCTTCCATCCTGAAGTAGGCCATGAACATCCGCACCAGTCCGAAATCCCTTCCCGGGCTTGATCGCCGCCAGTTCCTCCTCCGTGGTGGCTGCGGGATGATGAGCCTTACCAGTGCGGTAAACGTCATTTCGCAACTGAAGCTCATGCAAAGCACCCTAAATGCGCAGGGCGCTGGCGGGGGCTACAAGGCGCTCGTCTGCGTCTTTCTTCAAGGTGGCAATGATGGCAATAACACGCTGATTCCTTTCTCCGGAGCTGCCCGCACAGATTACGAAACAGGACGTGGCGTGCTGGCGATTCCCACCACGGGTGGCACATCGTTGCAGAACCTCACGGCGACTCAGCTCACCACGAATCCCACGCACATCGCTGCGGCTGATCCGCTGGGCGGCTACTTGGGCACTTTTGCCACGCACCCCGTGGCGCGGCAGATTCGCGGCATGTTCAATGCGGGTGAGATGGCTTTCGTCGCCAATGTGGGCACGCTGACGCAACCGGGCATCACTCGCGCCAACTACGCCACCTCATCGAGACCTCCGCAGCTCTTCTCGCACTCCGATCAGCAGCAGCAGTGGCAGAGCAGTGTGCCGGATATGCCTTTCACCAGCGGGTGGGGCGGACGTATCGCGAACCTGATCAATGCGGGCTACAACGGCGGCAGTCAGGCCTCCATGTCCATCTCCATCGCGGGTGTGAACAGCTTCCAAGTCAGCCCTGGGGGCTCGATCATTCCGTATGTGATGAGCAGCGATGGCGTGGTGAGCCTGAGCGGCTATGGCACCAACTACGCGAACGCTGTGAACAATCCGGCGACTCTTTTTTCCGATGCGAACTATCAGGCAAACGAAGCCGGGCAGCGACTGCGTGCCTTCGAGCGCATCATCCAACTTAGCAATGCCAACCTCATGGAGAATGGTGCAAACAGCGTGATGGTGAATGCTCGCCGGGTCGAGGGCGTCGTGGGGGATGCTTTGCAACCGACGGTGAGCGGCAGCGGCACCACTTTGGACACGCATTTCTCCAATGCCTTCGCCGGAGCTGAAACAGGCATCACGGCCAACAATGACTTCACCAATCAAATGAAGCTCGTCGCCCGCCTCATCGCCGGACAGGCAGCACTCGGTCAGCAGCGGCAGATTTTTTTCGTCCAAATGGGCGGCTTTGACACGCACACGACGCAGATCCCTACCACCGGCAATGTGTATGCCACTGGCCACGCAGGACTGCTCAACACGCTCGACCGCACGCTCAAAGCCTTCCGTGATTCACTCCAGGCGCTCGGTGTTTGGAACAACGTCGTTACCTTTACTGCCTCCGACTTCACCCGCACCCTCACACCTAACAAAACGGACAGCAGCGCAGGCAGTGACCATGCTTGGGGAGGTCATGCGATGGTCATGGGCGGCCCCGTGAGTGGCGGTCGCATCTACGGCAAGTTCCCGCCTCTCAAACTCGGCGCTGTGGCGGATAGCATCGACGCCACAGGCTCCAGCGGGCGTTGGATTCCGAGCACGTCCGTGGATCAATATGCCGCCGTGCTAGCCAACTGGTTCGGTGTCCCCACAGCTGACCTCGCTACCATCTTTCCGAATCTGCCGCGATTCTCCGCCGCGCCCTTCACCGACATCCTCACGGCAAATCAAACTCCGAACCTTGGCTTTCTCACCAACGTCTAATCATGAAGCGCCTCGTCCTATCCCTCCTCGGCATTGGCATTCATCATGCGGCGGCGCAGGACACATTGCGTCCGGACCAAGCCGCCTTCTTCGAGTCCAAGATCCGACCCGTGCTCGTGGACAAGTGTTACAAATGTCACGCGGAAACATCGAACAAGGTGCGCGGCGGTCTGCTGCTCGACACACGCGAGGGCACTCGTCGCGGCGGCGAACATGGAGCGGCGGTGGTGCCGGGGGATTTGAATCGCAGTCTGCTGATTGAGGCGATTCGCTTTGGGAACAAGGACACGGCGATGCCGCCGGAGAAGAATGGCGGGAAGCTGCCGGATTCGGTGATCGCGGATTTTGAGCAGTGGGTGCGCATGGGTGCGCCTGATCCTCGCGATGGGAAGTCGGCGGTGGTGGCAAAGACGTATGATCCGGACAAGGCGAAGTCCTGGTGGGCGTTTCAACCGGTGCGCCGGCCTGCGATTCCAGAGGTGAAGAACGCGGCCTGGCCTCGCGGTGACATTGACCGCTTCGTGCTCGCCAACCTCGAAGCGAAAGGGCTGAAGCCTGTGGGTGACGCGGACAAGCTGACGCTGCTGCGCCGGGTGTTCTTTGATCTGGTCGGGATGCCGCCTTCGCCGGAGACGGTGAAGAGTTTTCTCGCGGATAGTTCGCCAACGGCGTTTGAGAAGGTCGTGGACAGTCTGTTGAAGTCGCCGCAGTTCGGCGAGCGCTGGGGGCGGCACTGGCTGGATGTGGCGCGTTATGCGGAGTCCACGGGCAAGGATTTGAACGTGTCCTTCCCTCATGCGTGGCGCTATCGAGATTACGTCATCGCCGCGTTCAACAAGGACAAGCCGTATGACCAGTTCATCCGCGAGCAGCTTGCGGGCGATCTGCTTCCAGCGAAAACGTCGAGCCAGCGTGCGGAACAACTCATCGCCACCGGATTCCTCGCCATCGGGCCGAAAGGGCTCGGTGAACTCACGCCGCGTCAGTTTGAACTCGATCTCGCGGACGA
>JAGRPD010000351.1 GCA_020439875.1 Verrucomicrobiales bacterium | reverse complement strand
AATCCTCGTCCCAATCCTCGTCTCAATCCTCGTCCCAATCGATCCCGAGAGAATCTGGACGACGAGTGGGACGATGATTGTCGGATCACGGGCTCGGCTTCGACTTCCTCCTGCGCGCGACGGTTGCCAACCGCCGCTACGTTTCGCCGCCCCCTCGTGATCCCAACGCCACGATGCAGGGGGCTTCGTAGCCGCGATTGTCAAATCGTGGTCGCTCTGCTCCCCGGCGTCCCCCCAACCACCGACTCACGTCAGCAGCTACTTTCCCACACCGAGACAACTCAATTATCTCACCCCATTTCTCACAAGCCGATTGCATCCTCTCTGGGGATTCTTAGGGTGCTGAATGACTGAGCTGCGTCCCCGTTGGCTTCTTGATTTGATCCGTTTTCTGCCGCTGCGCAGCCAGTTTGTTTTGTCGGGCAACGTGCGGGATCAATACCCGGAGGAAATGCAGGGCGGCATGGTGGTGCCGATGCCCCTTGTCTCCTACCTGGGCACCGAATTGCAGAAGGAAGGCATGGCGCATTTTTTGGCTTTTGATCCCGCCCAGGGCTTCTCGGTGCCGCGTTTGCCCCGGCTGGATGCGGCTGCGGAGCGCGAGTTTTTCACCAAGCTGCTGGGACTAACCTGGGCGGAAAATGGATGCTCGGCGGCGTCTTCCGAGCGCTTCTTTGAAGTGCTGGAAGTGGTGGCGCGACACCCGGGCGAGCCAATCGTTTTGTTCGCCGATTTTGCCTCGCGTCTGGTGATTCGAGCGGACCTGCCGAGCGAATCCGAGCAACGCGGATTCACCCGCGCTTTGGTGCTGTCGCATCAGTCCCTGCCGCGCCCGATCGGACCCGAGGGCAAGCCGTTTTTCAATCCCGTCCTCTGGATCGTGGATAAGGAGGGAGATCTGCCGGATTGGTTCCAGCTGGGCAATCCGAAGATGCGCCACATTCCGGTGCCCGCGCCGGATCATCGCCTGCGGCGGTTGGTGACGAAGAACCTGGCGGCGACGCTCAAGGGCGACTTGGCGGAAGACCAAGTGGAGGGATGCGTGGACACGTTTGTGGAATCCACCGAAGGACTGCTGGTGAGCGATCTGGTGGGCATTGCGCAGCTCTGCCGGAGTGAGGGATTGAAGCTGGCGGAGATCGGCGAAGGCGTGCGCCGTTACAAACTCGGCGTCACCGAAGATCCGTGGAAAAAGGTGAACCGCGAAAAGCTGGCGCAGGCGGAGACGCTGATTCGCCGTCGGGTGAAGGGGCAGGTGCAGGCCGTGACTCACATGCTGGATTTGGTGAAGCGGGCGGTTTCGGGCATTGGGGCCAAAGAAGGCGGTGGCGGTCGCCCGCGTGGTGTTGCCTTCCTCGCAGGGCCGACGGGTGTCGGCAAAACGGAGCTGGCCAAGACCATCACGGAGCTGCTGTTTGGCGATGAATCGGCCTGCATCCGTTTTGACATGAGTGAGTTCTCCGCCGAGCACAGCGATCAACGGCTCATCGGTGCGCCACCCGGATACATCGGTTATGACGTCGGAGGTGAACTGACCAACGCGATCCGGCAGCGCCCCTTCAGCGTGGTGCTGTTTGATGAGATCGAAAAAGCGCACCCGCGCATCCTCGACAAATTCCTGCAAGTGCTGGACGACGGCGTGCTGACCTCCGGTCGGGGTGAGCGCGTTTATTTTTCGGAGGCGTTTCTGGTCTTCACCTCAAACCTCGGCATCTACCGGCTGGATGCGCAGGGAGAACGGGTGCCCAACGTGCTGCCGAACGAGCCTTATGAAGCGGTGCGCTCCAAGGTGAAGGAGGAGATCGAACGCCATTTCAAACTGACCCTGGGCCGCCCGGAGATTCTGAACCGGCTGGGTGAAAACATCATGGTGTTTGACTTCATCCGCGAGGACGTGGCGGTGGAGATTTTTGATGCCATGCTCGGAGGTCTGACCTCCAAGGTGCAGCAATCCCAGGGGGTGACGGTGGAGCTGGAGGCGGCGGCCAGACAGGCTCTGCAGCAGCTCTGCGTGACGGATCTTTCCCACGGTGGCAGGGGCATCCGCAACCAGTTGGAGGTGCACTTTGTGAATCCTCTGGCCCGGTTGTTGTTTGATCAAAACGTGCCCGCTGGAGCCGTGCTGCGCGTCCATGATCTGCGCGATGGCGAAGTGACGGTGCTGGAGGCGAGCTTCTAAATCCACCCCCATGCGCATCTTTGTCAGTCGGCTGCATTTTCCCGTGACCACGCTGGGTCTGGGGCGTCGTGCGGGCCTTTGGTTTCAGGGATGCAGCCTGCACTGTCCCGGCTGCGTCAGCGCTGACACCTGGGCGCACGGGCTGGGTGCGACGACGCTGGAGGCGGTGATGAAAACGCTGACACCCTGGCTGGCGGAGGCTGATGGGGTGACGATTTCCGGCGGTGAACCGATGGAGCAACCGGAGGCTCTGGAGGAGCTGCTGGCGGCGCTGCGTTCAGGGATGCGCGCGGATCAGGATGTGCTGCTCTACTCGGGGCAGGCGTGGGAAAAAATCGCGCCGCAGATGGCCTCGTGGCGGCAGGGGCCGGATGCGTTGATCTGCGATCCCTTCCTTCAATCTTCCGCGCAAACGCTCATGTGGCGCGGCTCAGACAATCAACGTCTGGTGCCGCTCACGGCGCTGGGCCGTCGGCGTTACGAGCCGTGGCTGCATGCCTTGCGGGAGGAGGGGCCGAAGGCGCTGGACCTGTTTTTCGATGGCGATTCCGTCTGGATGGCGGGGATTCCTGATGCGGGAAGCCTCGCCGCCCTTCAGCAGGCTTTGGCCGCAGCGGGGTTTTCCTCCACCACGTCCGCTGCGGAGCATTCGCCAACTCTTT
>JAGRPD010000350.1 GCA_020439875.1 Verrucomicrobiales bacterium | reverse complement strand
TGGGACGATGATTGAGACGACGAGGGTTGATGCGCAAGGACGTGGCCGCCGATGTGGGTTGCTCGTGATGGGTGGGCCTGGGAGCTGAAGAGCCACGTTTTGACAAACGCGGCTACGGGACTGGCCGAATCGTCGTCTCACTCCTCGTCCAGAATCTCACGGGTTCGAGTGGGACGACGATTGAGACGACGAGGGGTGATTCACGAGGCCGTGGCCGCCGATGTGGGTTTCTCGTGATGGGTGGGCCTGGGAGCTGACGAACCACGTTTTGACAAAACGTGGCTACGGGACTGGCCGAATCGTCGTCTCACTCGTCGTCCAATATCTCCCGGGTTCGGGTGGGACGATGATTGAGACGACGAGGGTTGATGCGCAAGGCCGTGGCCGCCGATGTGGGTTGCTCGTGAAGGGTGGATTCACTTGCCGATGATCTGAGACGAAAGGACGTTGGTTTGACCGCAAAACATTGTTTTACTGGGCTAGTAAAATAATGCTTTTCGGTAAAACGATCATGCCGCAACCTTGTGGATGCCCCCTCAAAGTGAGGAAAGTTTCACTCGGCAATGCGGTTTCACTCGCTAGTGAAACGCAGGAGATTAAAACTGAAACGGTGTTTGATTTTACTGAAAAGTCATGTTTTACTGGACCAGTAAAACAAAGACTTTGAGCAAAACCATCTCCATCTCTGACCCGGCCAAGCTGCTGGCGGCCTATTTGCAGGAAGCTCCCTCGGAGAGTCTCGAGCCCTATTCGCTGAAGATTTCGCCAGTGAAGGGCGGAGCTGAAGTGCGGCTGGAGGCCAAGGGAGAGAAGGTGGCGTTGCCCATCGTGCCGCTGCTGCACCCTTCCCGCAAATGGCTCTCCAAGGGAAAGGAGCCGATCCATCAGAAGGAACTGCTTCTGAGTCCGCATCTGCCTGAGGCCTTGGCGGCAGATCTGCGAACGAGCGGGGTGTGCCACGCGGACCTGAACGGGCGGCTTTTCATCCAAACGCCGTGGCTGGTGATCGATCTCCGTCCAACTGGCGCCCAATTCCGCAATCCTGAGTCTGCGCCGGATGTGTTCTCCCTGAAAACCTCCCGGCTGGCGAGGGCGCTGCTGTCCAACCGCCACCGTGAATGGACTCAGGAGGAACTGAAGGCCCGGACGGAGGTGTCTCGCGGCCTGGTCTCCCGCATCCTCAAGGTGCTGCAAGATGACGGCTGTCTGGAGAAGACCTCCGCCGCCACACGGACAACCCCTGCACGCTACAAGGTGAGTGCCTTTGACCGTCTGCTGGATGCCTGGAAGGCGGCGGACCGCTGGGCGGGGCGGGCAACGGTGCAGCAGTACTCGGTGCTGAGTTCCAATGCGGGGGAAATCGCGCGGGAGATCTTGGACAGTGTGGGGGAGGGCAAGGCGGCATTCACGCAGTGGTTCGCTGCGCATCTGCGCTTTCCGTACACGACACCACCGGTGGTCTCGGCGTATGTCGCCGGGCTGGGATTGCTAGATCAGCCGCTGGGCCGCAAAGTGAACAGCGGTGGCAATCTGTGGCTGATCCATCCGGCAGATGATGGAGTCTTCCGAGAAACACAGGAATCGAGCGGCTTCCAACTGGTGTCGGATGTGCAGATTTACCTTGATCTGCTGCAAGTGGGCCAGCGTGGCCCTGACCAAGCTGAGGCGCTGCGCCACTGGGAGGGCTTCGCGCAATGAAGCACGGAACTTACGCTCAGTACCCGGCGGATAGCATGGATCTGCCACAACGCGCCCTGCTGACAATCTGGGATTGTCTGGCGGAGTACCGGGACGATCTGGTGCTGGTGGGCGGGCTGGCGGTCAGGCACCTGACAAAGCCTCCCGCCAAGGGAATGCCGGGACCGGTGACCCTGGACGTGGACTTCGGCATCAGCATCGCCGCTGAGGGCGGTGCGTATGGCAGCATCAAAGACACGCTGTCTGCCCACGGCTTTCATTGGGCGCGGAACCGCTTCGTGCGCCGATTCCCTGAGATGGAGCTGTTTGTGGACCTCCTTACGGATGACGACAAGGCAGACACGGGCACCGTGATCGTGGATGATGGCCTGCCGGTGGGCATCGTGCCTGGAATCAGGCGGGCCAGGGAATGCAGGCGCTGGGTGACGGTGTCTGGAATGAATCTGCTCGGGAGCCAGCAAACGGAGAGCATCCGCGTCGCTGAGGTGGGACCGATGCTGGTGTTGAAGCTCAATGCCTTTGGCGGTCCGCTGGGTCGCAAGGCACCGAAGGACATGCATGACATTCTGTACCTGGGGACGGAATACATCGACGGTCACCGGGCGGCCGTGGCCGGGTTTCAGGCGGAGAAACAAGCTGGGAACCGTGGGATGCCGCACGCGCTGCATGCTCTGCGGAACTACTTTCACTCGACGGAAGCCCTCGGCCCGATGTCATGCTCGGCCTTTCGTCTGGGAGACGACCATTTATCGGCTGAATTCGCTGAGGAGTCCCTGCAAATCCGCCAGCAATGCGTGACGCTGGCCGAAGCGCTGCTATCCTAACTCGTTTCATGTCGGAATACCTCCACGTCGAAAAGCCTTTCCTCGACCAGCTCTCGGCGCTGGGCTGGACGGTGGTGGATCAAGGGCATGGAATGATCCCGAGTGATCCGGCGAAGAGCCTGCGAAAGACTTTCCGCGAGTGGCTGCTGCCGGAGGTGTTCCGTCAGGCGCTGCGGGCCATCAACCCTTGGCTCACTGACCGGCAACTCGATGACCTGCGCAGCCAGATCCAGCGGCAGCCGAACCGAACTCTGCTGGAGGCGAATGAAGAAATCCAGAAGCTGCTCTTCAAAGCCCAGGTGGATCGCAATGAGGAGACCGGCGAGCCTGATCCGGTGGTGAAGCTGATCGACTTCGAGCACCCGGAGCGAAACACCTTTCACGCCATCAACCAGTTCCGCATCGACACGCCGGGCTGCGTGAAGCAGTGCATCATTCCGGACATCGTGCTCTTTGTGAACGGCATCCCGCTGGTGATCGTGGAGGCGAAAATCGGCGACGCAACGACGGCCAACCCGATGCACGCCGCCTTTGAGCAACTGCTGCGCTACCGTGATGGCCGAAAGGAAACGAAAGCAGCAGGCCTGCGAGAAGGCGAGCCGCGATTGTTTCACACCAATCTGCTGCTCATATCGACCTGCGGAGAAAAGGCGACGTATGGAAGCATCACGTCAGGCTATGAGCACTTCTACGCCTGGAAAGACATCTGGCCGCAACGGTATCTGGAATACACGCCGCCCCTCGGCATCGAGCGCGAGCAGGAGCGCCTGATCCAAGGCATGCTGCCGCCGGAAACGTTGGTCCACCTGCTGCGCACCTGCTCCGTCTTCATGGACACCGACAGCGGCAAGCGCGTGAAGGTGGTGTGCCGCTACCAGCAATACCGAGCCGCCTGCCGCATCATCGACCGACTGCGGAACGGCTCGACACCGGAAGAACGATCCGGTGTGATTTGGCACACCCAGGGCTCGGGCAAATCGCTGACCATGGTCTTCGTCGCGAGGATGATCCGGGCGGCGGCGGACCTCGCCGACTTCAAGATCGTGCTGGTCAATGATCGTGTGGATCTTGAGGAGCAACTTGCCGCGACGGCCAAACTCATTGGGGGAAAAGTCAACGTCATCGACAGCACGGAAGACCTGCGGACCCGACTCAGCAGCCAGGCATCGGACCTCAACATGGTGATGGTTCACAAATTCATGGATCGCCGGGAGGAAGCGCCGCTCGTGGTCCGCGAGGCGCTGGCCAGCTACGGCGCACCGCCTTCCAGTGAGACCTTCGGCGAGGTGAACGAATCCGAGCGCATCCTGCTCATGATCGATGAGGCCCACCGCACCCAGGGATCCGACCTTGGCGACAACCTTTTCGAGGCCTTCCCCAACGCCACCCGCATCGCCTTCACCGGCACGCCGCTGATCACCGAGACGCACGGCAACCGCCGCACCGTCCGGCGATTCGGCGACTACATCGACACCTACAAACTGACTGACGCTGTCGAAGACGGTGCCACCCTGCAGATCCTCTATGAGGGCCGCACGGCGGACACGGCGCTCAAGGACAAGCACGGTTTCGACACAAAGTTCGAGGACTTGTTTCGCTACCGCACGCCGGAAGAAGTCACGGCAATCAAAAAGAAATACGGGGCCAGTGGCGACATCCTTGAAGCCGAGAGACGCATCGAAGCCATCGCCCGCGACCTCGTTTCCCACTACATCGACAACATCCTGCCGGATGGTTTCAAAGCCCAGGTGGTATGCCATTCGAAACTGGCCGCGGTTCGTTACCAAAAGGCCATCCGCACCGCTTTGTCGGAGAGGCTTGAGAGGGAAAAACTGCAGCCTCATCCCGACGACGAGCGCATCCGGCGCATTGCCTTTTTGAAAGCCGCCGTCGTCGTCTCGTCCGACGCCACCAACGAACTGGCCGTCATCTCCGAGGCAAGAAAAGAAGCCCGGCGTTGGAACGCGGTGGAGAACTTCTGCAAGCCCTTCGACCTCGACGATCCCGACAAGGACCTGTCCGGCATCGCCTTTCTCATCGTCTGCGACATGCTGCTCACCGGCTTTGACGCGCCCATCGAACAGGTGATGTACATCGACAAGCGGCTGCGGGAGCACAACCTGCTCCAGGCCATCGCCCGCGTGAACCGGGTGGCCTCAGGCAAGCAGCGCGGCTTCATCGTGGACTACATCGGCCTGGCCAATCACCTCAGTACGGCGCTCTCGATCTACTCCAATGAGGATGCGGCGGATCTCGAAAACGGTCTGCAAAACCTGCTCACTGAGCTGCCGGTTCTGGAAGAGCGCTACCATCGCCTGCTGCACCATTTCCGCACCGCCGGCATCGCCGAAATCGAGGCATTCCTGACGGGTGCCCTGCCCTCTCCTTCGGAAGATGTCCGCGTCGTTCATGCGGCCGTGACGGCGATGAAGGACATCAAGCGCCGGGCGGACTTTGAGGTCTATTTGAAAAAGTTCCTGCAAAGCCTGAACCTCATCCTCCCCAACGAGGCGGGTCATGCCTACCGTGGCCCCGCCCGTCGCCTCGGTTACCTGCTGCGGATGGTGAAGGAGCGCTACAAGGACGATTCACTCAACATCGCCGATGCCGGAGCCAAGGTGAAGGCGCTCATCAACGAGCACCTCATCGACCTCGGCATCAATCCCAAGATCCCGCCGATTGAGCTGCTCTCCGGTGACTTTCTGGCCAACGTCCAGAAGCATTCCGGCGGTGATCCCGAAGCCAAGGCCAGTGAGATGGAGCACGCCATCCGCAAGCACTGCACCGTCCATTTTGATGAAGACCCCGCGTTCTACGCAAAGCTCAGCGAGAAACTCGAACGGCTCATCCAAGAGCACCAGGACAACTGGAAAGTGCTCGCCCAGGAATACGAGATCCTGCGAACCGAAGCTGTGCAAGGACGCCGCGCCGGTCATGGCGGGCTCTCGCGGGAAGAGTCCGCCTTCTTTGACCACATCGCCCAGCTTGCCTTTCCCGATGGGCTCGTGCCCGATGAGCAGGCCGACCCCGTGAAAGGGCTGACTCGGCGAATCGTCGGCATTTTGGAAGACAGCATCGGCATCATCGACTTCTGGAAGAAGCCCGTCGAAGTGAAGAGGCTCCGGGGAAATCTGGACACGGAAATTCTCGTCTCAGAAATCCCGGAGGTGGTGTCCATCCACGAGAGGATCGCCGTCGAGATCATCAAACTCGCGGAGAAGCGCCAGGACAACCTGCTGTCATGAAGCCATCGCCCGTGGAAGATCTGATCTACGAAGTGGTGCGCAGCCGAAGATCGACGGCAGACATCATCGTGGAGCGTGACGGCAGAGTGGTGGTGCGGGCACCAATCCGCCTTTCAGACAGTCGCGTTCGCGATCTCGTCCAGGCGAAGCGCCTGTGGATCCACAAGACCCTGGCGGAATGGCGGGAAGGCAACGCGACGCGCATCCAACGGGAGTTTCGGAATGGCGAAGGCTTTCTGTATCTCGGGCGCTCCTACCGCCTGCTGCTGGTCGCTGGCCAAGACGAACCGTTGCAATTGAAGAACGGACGTTTCTGCCTGGCCCGAGACTGGGCGGCGTCGGGCCAGGGTCCCGAGGCGTTTCGCCAGTTTTACGTTCAAAGAGGTCGAGAACGCATTCGCAGCCGGGTCATCCACTTCGCCCCCAAAGTCGGCGTTCATCCCGGACGTGTCGATGTGAGGGAGCTCCGCCACCGCTGGGCATCCTGCTCGCCCAAAGGAAACCTTGCCTTTCACTGGCGCTGCATGATGGCCCCTCCCTCCGTGCTGGATTACATCGTGGTGCACGAACTCTGCCACATCCATCACCTGAACCATTCGGATGCCTTTTGGAATGAGGTGGACAAGGTCTGCCCCAACTATAGGGAGAAAAAGGAATGGCTCCGCCGCCATGGCGCTTCCATGGACCTTTGAGGCACATCCCATCCATGTGGCCCTCCAAACGTATGATCAGCAAATGTCAAAGCCTTGGCTCTTGGGCTTTCAACTGCTGAAACTGACGCGATGCGAATCCGGGTCATCGATGACGATGCGGAGCCGTGCCAGCTCGTGGCGGACTACCTGGGTCCGATGAGATTTGCGGTGGAGTCGGTGCATGAGGGCGAGCCCGGCGCGGAGGCGGCCAGTGTGAGGGTCGGGCGGGACACACCGATCAAATGGCGAGAACTCTCGGCTTGACCACCACGCCCGATCACCGCATCACCCACGCCTGGGGCAGGCAGCGGAGGAGGTCGTCGAGGGGTTCCTCGCCGGCGTGGCTTTGATCCTTTTGATGGAGGAAGTTGGCGCTGACTTCGGCCCCGTTCACGTAACGCCCGTCCAGCAGCGCGTGGGAGCCGAGCACGCGGATCAGGTGCTGCTCCACGCCGGTGCCCGGCGGCAGCACCTGCGAGGCGCTCTCCGTCATGCCATCGAGCGGTCCCACCCAGTGCCATTGCGCGGCCACCAGGCGACTGAGAAAACGGAAGCCGCGATGCTCCCTGGGATGCCCGCCGGGACCGTCGGCGATCGCCACCAAACTCACCACCCGCAGTCGCGGAGCCACTTGCCGAAGCTGCGGCTCCGGGTCCTGCGTCCAGGGATCGCGACTGATTGAGCGCACATCCTCCATCTTCTTTTTTCCGTCTCGATGGAGCCGCACAAACTGGCGCACCGTGTGGGCAAAAGGAACGCCGCCGCGATCCAGCCAGTCCGCCACCACGGAGCCGCGCAACACGCCGGCAAAACTCACCAACAATCGCACCTTGCCGATTTGGTCAGACGGCAGTTGCCCCGCCTCGTGGGCGAACCACTGGATCCAGTCCAGCGCGCCTTTTGAAAAACCGACCAGCACCGCGCGATCCACCTGGGGCAACTCTTGCTCCATCACCCGCCGCACCCGCCGCGCGTCCTGCTCCACCGTCTCATGCGGTGTCAGGTCGATCAGGCGCGCGTGCCATCCCTGTTGGCAAAGGGAGGCCACCACCTGCGCCGCGATGTTTTTCGAGAGTTCCCCGCGGGTGTGAAAGCCGTACAAAAAGTAGATGCCGGTGCGTTGCCGCTGAGACCGGGGCAGCGCCGCCATGGAATCCGGATAGACCCGTTGCTTGTCGGCATTGGTGCGCAGCAGCCGCTGCTCCAGCCCGCCGCCATCCGCGTCCAGTTGCTCCAGCCTCACCAGCAGGCGGTCCCGCGCCGCGGCCATGCCCTCTTGCTGCCGCCACTCCCGCGCCTGCTGCAATAGATCGCCATCGGCCAGTTTGACCTGTGCGTGCTGGCAACTGCACAGCGCCATCAGCCCCCCCAGTATTCCGCAGAGGAATCCAATCCGGCGCGCCTTCAACAAGACCGATCGTGTCATTCCCCGCTTCATGAACCAAACCTACGTAACCATCAAGGCTCATCCTTAAAAGAAAAAAAGGACGAAATGATGCCTTGCGTTCGGCTCGCTCCTCAGTCAACCCCATTGCACCTCCATGGTGCGCCCATCCAACGAGAAACAAAGATTTCCGACAAACGGAGAACTCCTTGATCGTTGTTGCGGCAAGACCTTCGCTCGGCCCCATTTCGGGCGATCTTTTCCAACCTCCACCCCTCCACGACTGCCATGCGTTCATTCTCCCTTGCCGCCTTTGGCGCGGTGCTTCTCGTTGCTCCCGCACTCGCCGCCGATTTGCCGAAGATTCCGTCCAAACCGATTGCCGAGAAGGGCGAGTTACTCTTTTCCGACGACATGGAAAGCGCGGAGCACGATGCGCGCTGGCACCGGGTGGTGGACACCTTTGCCTTTGAAAACGGCGCGCTGAAGGGCACGCAAACGCGGGTTCAAGACATGCCTTCCAAGGATGGCAAGACGATCATCAAAGCGCATGCCGCCGTCTATGGGTTGGAACTGCCGACAAAGGACAGCGTGGTCGAGGTGAAGATGCGCTTCGATGGCTGCACCATGATGGATGTCGAGTTCGACGACCGCAAATACACGGGCTCCCACTACGGTCACCTGTGCCGCGCCCAGGTGCGGCTCGACAAAGTGACGATCATGGATGAGCGCGAGGGCTCGCAAAATGAGATCATCAAAGCGATGCGGGAGGACCCGTCGAAGAAGGCCGAGGTCGCCAAAATGATGGAAGGCAAGTCCGCGACCTTTCCCGTGAAGTTGAAGGAGGGCGAGACCTACACCGTCGTCGTGGAAACCGTG
>JAGRPD010000349.1 GCA_020439875.1 Verrucomicrobiales bacterium | reverse complement strand
AGATGATCGGATGATGCCCGTCCTTGCGTGCGACCGTGGCGGAGAGGCCCATCACGAACTTCGCCTTTGCCCGGCGCGCCACTTGCTCGAAACTGTGCGCGGAGAGGTGGTGACATTCGTCCACGATGAGGTGGCCGTAGCCCGCCACGAGATCATTCACCACGCCCTTCCGCACGAGACTTTGCAACAGCGCGACATCCACCTTTCCCGTCAGCCTTTTCTTCCCGCCGCCCCATCGGCCGATCTCAGACGGCGACAAGCCGAGAAACTGCGAGAGCCGCTCCACCCATTGCTCCATCAGCTGCTGACGATGCACAAGCACGAGCGTGTTTACGCCGCGTTTTGCGAGGAGCCACGCGGCGAGCACTGTTTTCCCGAATGCCGTGGTGGCTGCCAAAACGCCGCAATCATGCGCCAACATTGCTGAGGCGGCTTTCTCCTGATCGGACCGCAGTGTGCCTTGAAACGCGAGGACTATCGGCGTTCCGCCAAAGCGCTCGTCGCGAAGAGTGAAGCGAACTTTGAGCCGTTTGAGCAAGTCTTGCACCTCATCCAGGCATCCCCGTGGCAGGCCAAGGTGCTCCGCGTGATCTTCCGCGCAGGCGATGATGCGCGGCTTGTCCCACACGGGCAGTCGCATGGCCTGGGCGCGGTAGAACTCGGGATTTTGAAACGCGGCGATGCGCAGCAGGGCATTGCGAAGCGACGGAGGAAGGTCAGCCTTTGGGATGTAGATTTGGTCGGCAAGAACGAGTTCGATCTTCTCCGGCATCGGACCTTTGGGAAGGGACGAGTGTTGCCTGGATGGCGTCAGTTTCCACGGCTCGCCCGCCTCCTCCTCGTCGGGCGAAACCATTCGAACGCCGATGACCCGACCGCGACCCTCTGCCGCCCGGACGAGGTTTTCAATCTCCGATTTGGAGTGGCGGTGAAGGCTTTCCAAAAACGACCACTGGTCATCGTGAGGTGTGAGGTCGTCCTTGATGAACAGGCTGTTGCCCCGCTCCCGCGCCGCTTTTTGAAGTGGCAGCGTGATCAAGTTCCCAAATCCGCCGCGCGGCAGCGTGTCTTGGTTCGGGAAAAGGCGGTCGTAGGACTTCAAACCCGCCTCGGGTCGGCGCTCCATCGTTTCCGTGAGCAGGTGTGCGCCGAGCTTGCGGGCGATGGTGGCGGGAATCGCTTCAGCGAAAAAGATCCACACATGCCCGCCCGCGCCGCTGCGGGATCGCTCCAGCGCCGCCGCGATCCCGAAATTCCGGCATGTCTCCACATACGCCAGCGCATCCGCCGCCCAGTCGCCTTCGTCAAAATCGACAGCGAGGAAGAAGCAGTGCTCGTCCAGCAGCATCGGATACACTCCGGCGACGAAACTCCTGCCGCGCTCATCCACTCCCGAGAGATGCTGGCGAACCACCGCATCCGTCATCGGCAGCCATTTCTGATGCGGGCAGTCGGAGCACTTGATGCGCGGCTTCTCGCACACCCCGCGCACCCACTCGTTTCCACAGACCGGCGAGTATCCCGCCCGCCCCGTCTTCGCCGACTCGAACCGCAACGCATAGACTTCCTCCCGCCCCCGAAACAGCGAGCGGAACAACGCGATCTTCTCCCCCGGACCGGACTGCTGGGTGACGGGCATCGACGGAACGTAGCCTCGAATGGCATTCGAAGCAGATGGATGTTGCAGCCACAGCGGCATATCAAGGAAAGATGGCCTCTGGCCGTCTCTCACCACATAGACATGAAGGGACGGTCCCGCACGCGGGACCATCCCTCCTTGGGGCTTCGAGTGCCACTCGCAGCTACAGATAGGCGCGAAACACTCGCTCGCGATGGCCGGCCAGAAAGCGTTCGATCCCGGCCGGAACGGTTCGGAGTCGCATCGACTCGCTGACACCCAGTTTCCGGGCGTCCTCGGAATTCAGGGCCTGGGAGAGCAACAAGTGACCGTCTGCGTCAAAAGTGATCAGGTGGGCATCGAACAGCGCATCGAGGTGCGCGGCCAGCGGCAGTCCGTTGTTGGGATCGAGTCGCTCCGCGTTGGTGCTGGTCCGCCACGGCTTGATGTGAGAAGCACGGAGCACGGCTTTGCAGGAGACTCCGGTAACGGCACAGCATCCTCCCCAAAGTCTCAACACCTCCTCGCGGAAACGTCCTTGGCCAAGACGGGCATCGATCATTTGCCGACGGGTGGTCTCGGTCAGAGTCTGATCGTTCTGGAGGGCGAAAAGATCGGAGGTGGCTGGTGCGAGGAATAGTGGGGGACCGGACGGAAAGCAAGTTTTGTGAGGGCAATGCTTCGGTTGTGGAAACGCATCCGTGAATTTTCGGTTCTCCTGAATCCACGCCATCAGTTCGTCCCAGTCATGTCCACAGAGTTTCCAGTAGTGCGGGCCGGTGTTGTTGGGACGATTCAACCGGCTCCGGAGTGAACCACATTCGGCGCGATGAACCATCAGGTATCGGTTCACTCGTGTCCCCGTGCCACCCTTCGGCACATTCACCACATAGCCGGATTGGTTGTTGGTTATCCAGTCGCGGTATTCTGCGTCTTGGTTCTTGAAGAGCTGAGTCATGAAGGATCGAAGATTCTTGCCGGGCGATGGTGAAATGTCTTGCGGAATTCGCGTCGTCATTCGACCAACAGTGGAGCCGTGATCCACGAAATTACTGTTGCCAACTTCAAGGCGTTTGCCGACACCCAGCGGATTCCGCTGCGCCCGATCACGCTCATTTTTGGAAAGAACAGCGGCGGAAAGTCCTCGATTCTCCACTCTCTGTTGCTGGCGCATCATGCGCAGCAGAAGGGCTCCTGGCATGTGGGGAATCCTGTTCTCGCGGGGACGTCAGTCGATCTGGGCGGATTTCACAACTATGTGCATGGTCACGATGACAAGCGCACGCTCAAACTGGCGCTGGAGTGCGATGTGCCACCGTTCTGTCGAACACGACCTTTTCTCGCCGAAGCAAAGGTGGCCCGCATTGAGGTGGAGGTGGCGGCTGAGGGCTGCGAGTGGCGCGAAGACGATGTGGAACGCCGCCGGCCCCGGTTGGTAAGTTGTTCGGTCGAGGTCGATTCCGAGCCTCTTCTTTCCCTTCACCGAGCCCAAGATGAAGTTTGGCGTGCGGAATTGAGCCCTGAGCATCCAGCGGTTGTGGCTTTTGGTGAAGAGGTTGCCATGAAAGCCGGTTCAAGCGACCTGGCGGAGATAGTCACAGAGATGATGCGGACGCTTGTCACCACCGCAGACTTTGGAGACGTGGTGTTCTTTCCGGGACGAGTCTCGTTCGCGGGCGACTTGATTGACAGTTTAAACCTGCTGGAACCGCCAGGGAAAACCCAATCCACAGAAAGCAATGCTCAGACTTGGGCCAAGACAGTTCTTTCACGGATCATGGGGGATTTGTTTGCCACCCTGGATCGCTGCTTCTCGACCTGCCTCCAGCAGGTCGAATACCTCGGGCCACTGCGCCTTGTTCCAGACCGCTTCGCAGACGAGACGGACAGCAGCGACCCGAACTGGGTGTCTAGTGGGGCGTCTGCTTGGCAGGTTCTCAAACAGAACAAGGACCAGCTTGAGAAAGTGAACGGCCTGTTCGAACAAATGAAGGTCCCCTACGCATTGGAGGTCAAGCGCATCGCGGATGAGACCTCGATTTTGGATTCCATTCAGTCCTATGTTCGTGACCGTGCCGAGCCTCGACTTCTTCGCGAGCTGGCGGATCTCGGGATCAACCCAGAGGAGGCGTTGAAACTCGGCGATGACGACTACCGGGCGTACCTTTGGGCAAATCGAGAACTCTACGCAGCGATTGCGAAGCACTACCATTCCGTGCAGGTGCAACATGACCCTGATTTCACAATGGACGATGCGGAGCGGGAAGTCCTCGAGAACCGAATCGACCTGGCGCTCCCGGAGGAATGGGCGGAGTGGATCATCGAGTTCCCGGAAGGCAATCCCAAAGTGGAAGCAATCCAAGCTGACTTAAGTGATCCAGAAGCCAAGGCGGATGGCATTCGAAATGACATTATCAAGTTACTCAAAGATCGCCGCACAGAGCTTCGCCTAGTGGATATTGAGAATGGCTCTTCTGTCTCACCTCGCGACGTCGGCATTGGGATCAGCCAACTGATACCTGTTCTGGTCCATGCCTGCGCATCACGCGGGAAGCTCATCGCAGTCGAGCAACCAGAACTCCATCTCCACCCCGCGCTCCAGGCCGAGCTGGGTGACGTGTTCATTGAATCAGCCCTTGGACCAAACCAGAATCAGTTTGTGCTAGAAACTCACAGCGAGCATTTGATTCTGAGGCTGCTTAAGCGGATTCGAGAAACAAGCAGGAACACATTGAAACATGGCAGTCTCCCGGTTCGGATGGAGGACGTCCAAATTCTCTACGTGGAGCCCGGTTCGGAAGGGTCCACAGTTCGGGAGTTGGGAATCGACGCCCAAGGACGGTTGGTTGACAACTGGCCCGACGGATTCTTCGAGGAGCGGCTGGATGAACTGTTTTGAAGCATGATTTTCTGCGTCTTTCTCGATCCTCAATCGATTCGCAGACTCTCAGGAATGGGTGAGCTCGGAGGGGATTCGCTGATCGGAGTTTTGCGTGTCTTGCTGCAGTCTTGCTTGCTGGCCGAGACCACTGACTGGCGCGCTGGAGCAGAGCTGAGCGATGCGGTGAAGGCAATTTCCAATCAAGACGTGAGAAAAAGGGTGTCCGCGCTGATGGAGGAACTGGGGAAACGGAAACGCTTTGTGGCCATTCTGGATGCGGGCGATGAAGACACCAACGTAAGCCCTGCTGCCATTGCTTTGCGAAATCGCAACCTCCAGCAATTGGATGCCATCATCTCCGAGTTGGACCAACAAAACCCCGGCAGGGGTGCCGAAGTGATACCTGTTCAAAGTTTTCACAGCTCAAATTTTGCCGCCAAGTGCTATCAAGCGAATGCCGGCCTGGTGTTGAAGGCGAACGTTGTGGGTCCACCAGAATTTTTTACCAAGCACCTTGGCAAGCTACTTTTGGTGGAGAGTTCATTTGAGATCATTGATCGTGTCGTGGGGAAGGATTTTGGAGAGAACTATTTTCACAACCTGTCTTGGTGGATTGACTTTCTACGACAAGCAGAAAGCCGGATTGAGCTGACCATTCACACCGAGGGCAAGCAAATCGAACCCATCCGCAAGCGACTCGCAGAACTCTGCGAAGACACCATGATCTCACCTTGTGTGAAAGGGTACGACGATGGGTGTCTTCCACACGAGCGATATTTGAGGACGGTCGCCTTTGCCTTCAATCTCGGACGAGGGTTGGATTTGTTTGATCCAAACACAGGCAAGAATCGAGACCTTTATTTGGCCCATGCAAATCCAGCGTCGTTGAGAACGGTAAACTTAGAACGACGAGCGAGTCCAACGTAGCTTCGAATGGCATTCGAAGCAGGTGGATGTTGTGGTCACAGCGGCGGCCCAAGGAGGGACGGTCCCGCACGCGGGACCGTCCCTCCTTGAGGCTTCGAGTGCGACTCGAAGCTACTGGCAGTTCCGAATCTCGCTG
>JAGRPD010000348.1:1822-6291 GCA_020439875.1 Verrucomicrobiales bacterium | reverse complement strand
CCTCAGCGGCCAGAGCAGGGAGCTGGGCACCGTCGGCCAGGCTTTGCCAATCGGTCTTTTGAAAATCGCTGATGAGCACGATCTCGCGGGCGCTGTGCTGAGCTTTACCTGCTGCGGCGAGTGCGGCGGTGAGGGCGTTTTGCGGCGAGATGGGGCCGCGCTCGGCAGAGACATCGGTGAGCGATTGCCAGAGGGAGGTCAGATCGGTGCGCGCACTGGCGGTGAAGGCGCGGGGCGGATCCGCCATCAGGATGACCTGGGCATCGGAGCCGTCCGGCAGATCATCGAGCAGGCGCTGCACCTCGGCCCGGGCGGCTTCCAGTGCCGACGAGCCCTCCGCGGTCTCGGCCTGCATGGAGAGACTGTCGTCCAGCAGGATGATGAGGGAGGAGCCGCCGAGTCCGGGCAGCTGGCGCAGGCTGTTGAGGACCGGGCGAGCGAGGGCCAGCGCCAGGATGATGGGGATGGCCAGGCGGATCAGCAGCAGCAGCCATTGCTCGATCTGCATGCGGCGCTTGCGCTGGCGGATGACCTCATGCAGCAGGTGCATGGCCCCCCAGGCCACCGGAATGACGCGGCGGCGATTCAGCAGATGAATGATCAGCGGAATCAGAAAGGCCGATGTGCCGGCGAGGAGGATGGGGGTGAGGAAGGACAAGTGTCAGGTTCGGTGGTCTGGGGTCGAAAAACTGGCGGTCTGCTGTTTGAAAATCTGCTGCCTCTTACCGCATCCTCAGCGTGAGATAACGGCGCAGCGCCTGGGTGTGAGATTCGTCGGTGGTGAGTTCCAACAGGTCCACCTGGTGGCGGCGCAGGCCATCCTGGATCTGGCTGCGGAAGGTTCCCAGCACCTCCAGGTAGCGCTGGCGGATGGCGGCGGGATCCAGCAGCAGGTGGTCGTCGGCCAGCTCCAGGTTCTCAAACCGTGCCCAGCGGGAAAACGGAAACTCCAGCTCATCGCGATCCCACAGCTGAATCACAATGACCTCCTGCCCCTGACGCCGCAGCACGCCGATGGCCCGCAGCAGAGCGGGGGCATCATCGAAAAAGTCCGACACCAGGATGACGAGCCCGCGCCGTTTTAATCGACTGCCGAGGGACTCGATGACGCCTGCCAGCGAGGTTTCCCCTCCGGGCTGGCTTTTCACCAGCGCATCCAGCAGCTGATGCAGGTGCGTGATGCGGGTGCGGTTGGGGATGAACTCACGCAGCTTCGTGTCAAAGGTGATCAGGCCCACGGCGTCCTGCTGCGACATCAGCAGGTAGGCTAGCGAGGCGGCCAGCTTGCGGGCGTAGTCCAGCTTTTCCACTCCGGCGGTGCCGCGATAGGCCATCGATCCACTGACATCGAGCACAATGGTGGCACGCAGGTTGGTCTCCTCATCGTACTCGCGGACGTAAAAACGATCCGATCGGCCAAACACCTTCCAGTCCAGATGGCGGATCTCATCACCCTGCACGTAGGGTCGATGCTGGCGGAACTCGACGCTGAATCCCTTGTGCGGAGAGGTGTGATGCCCCGTCGTGAATCCCTCCACCACCGTCCGTGCAAACAGCTGGAGCTGCTGCAGGGAGGTGATGTCTTCGGCGTGAAGGATGTCGGAAATGCGGGCCACGAGGGGAGGATGAGGGAGAGGGTGACGCGGAGGGCAGGGCGGCTCAGAGGTGGGTGGATCTCGGCCAGTGGCGCGTCCCTCCCGAGTCTGAAGCCGCGCGCCAGTTAGAGGACCTTGGCGGCGTCCTTTTTCACCGTGCGCAGCAGTTCGGCGACGATGTGATCGACGGTGATGCCCTCGGCCTCAGCGTGGAAGGTGGGCACCAGACGATGCCGCAAGGCGGGTGCCGCCAACGCCTCAATGTCATCGAGCGTGACGTGGGTGCGACCCCGCAGCAGGGCGCGCACCTTGCCGGCCAGCACCAGCTGCTGACTGGCGCGCGGACCGGCCCCCCAGGACAGCATCTCTTTGACGTAGGCGCTGGCGTCGGGCTCGGTGGGGCGGGTGGCGCGCACCAGATCCAGCACAAAATCGACCACATGATCCGGCACCGGCACCTTGCGAGCCAGGGCGTTGGCTTTTTCCAGATCCTCGGCGGTGAGCACGGCCTCCACTTCGGCAGAGTCGGAGCCGGTGGTGCGAGCCACGATCTCGCGCTCATGATCGCGGGTGGGATAGTCCACCTTGATGAGGAAGAGGAAGCGGTCCTTTTGCGCCTCGGGCAGCGGGTAGGTGCCTTCTTGCTCGATGGGGTTCTGCGTGGCCAGCACGAAGAACGGGCGTGGCAAACTGAAGGTCTCTTGGCCGACGGTGACGGACTTCTCCTGCATGGCCTCCAGCAGCGCGGCCTGCGTCTTCGGTGGCGTCCGGTTGATCTCATCCGCCAGCAGGATCTGGGTGAAGATGGGACCTTTTTGGAACATCAACTTGCGGCGGCCAGTCTCGGCATCCTCCTGGATGATCTCGGTGCCGGTGATGTCGGCCGGCATCAGGTCCGGGGTGAATTGAATGCGGCGAAAGCCCAGGTGCATGGCGTCGGCCAGTGTCTTCACCAGCAGAGTCTTCGCCAGACCGGGCACCCCCTCCAGCAGGCTGTGGCCTCCCGCCGCGATGGCGATGAAGACCTGCTCAATGACCTCTTCCTGGCCGACGATGCGGCGCGAGAGAGCGGCTTTGAGTTTTTCGTAGTTGGCGACAAAGGCGGCGGCTTCTGCGGTGTCGGACATGAGGGGGATTGAACGGGGGTGAAGGGAAATCTGGCAGCGATTATCGGTTGGCGCTACTCACAACTTGTTTTGCATCGTCCGATGTTGGCAGGGCGGTGAACTGATCCACCTCATCCAGGGAGAGCAGGCGCTGCGCTTCCTTCAGCAAAAAGGCGGCGTCCATGAAGGGCTGCCAGCTGATGTCGAGCCAGCGCACGCGGTTTTCCGCATCGAGCAAGATCGTCGCATGCAGCGGCATTTTTTCGAAGTCGTCCCAGGCGCGCCAGGCCTTGAAGGTCTCGCCCGTGGGATCTCGCCAGATGGGGAAGGGCAGATTTTTTCCGCTCTCCACCACGTCCCAGGTTTGAGTCACCTCCGCCTGCGTGCCCGGCGCAGCGGCATGTACCGTGATGCCCGCCTTCTTCCAAGCCTCTGCGGTTTTGGCAAAGGCATCCAACTGCTCCACGCAGTGCGAGCAACCCGCGCCAAGGTAAAACAGCAGCAGGCGCGGCTGCGCGGCGTGCAGATCCGGTGGCGAATCTGAGACGGGCTCCAGCTTCAACATCGGCGCGGTCGGTGGGTGCCAGTGCAGCGGTCCCAGGCGATCAAAGGCAGGGCGTTCGCCCAAATCATCCCGCACCGGTGGGTCGGCGCGCCATTTGCCTCCGTGTTTGAGTTTGTAGGCCAGCTGAAACAAACGCCGTGCAGCAGGCAGATCCGTGTCCATGGCGTAAGCCAGATCGTGGGCTTTCTTGAAGGCGGACTCTGCCAGAGCGCGATCCCCGCCCTGCCAGGCGGTGTGGGCGCGGATGATTTGACCCAGCAAATCCTGGGGCAGTTTCTCGATTTGCTTCACCGCGTCCTCCTTGCGCCCGAGGTGCAGCAGAGCGCGGACACGTTCCGTGGCGTCGAGGTATTCTGCGGCCAGCAAGGCCTCCGCAGCATCGGGTTTTTTCTCCAGTACCTGCAGCAGAGCGCGGGCTTCTTGGAGAGCCACGACGGCAGGCTCGGGCTTCTTCTTCTTCGGCTCCGCTTTGGGTTTGGCAGACGTGTCTGGGGCGGGCGTGAGCTTTTTGGTCGCGTCAGGGGCGGGAGCCGCCGCGAGGTCTTTTTTCGGCGCGGGAGCTGACGGCTTGGTCTGAGGTGGCGCGGCAGGGGGAGCATCGCTCTTGGCGGCCTGCGCGGTTTTTTGGGCGGCTTTTGCAGCGGCGTTGGCGGGCAGGGCTTTGCGCGTCTCGGTGGCGGGAGCTGGGGGGGTGAGTTCGGCGGCTTTTCCGACTTTCGACTTGGTCTCAGCCGTCGTTTTGGCTTTGGGTTGCAGCTTTTCCAGCTCAGCAATCGCACGTCGCAGAGCAGCGGCGTCTTTTTCCGCGAAGGCTGCCGAGGCGAGCGCGCGTTGCAGGGTCACCTGGTGAGCGGGAGGGGCGTCGGCGGCGGAGAGCCAGGGCGTGGCGCTCAAACGGCGCAGCTCGCTCCAGAGTTCCCACTTCACCAGCGTCTCGATCAGCCGGGTGCGTCCGTAGCTGGCGGAGGTGTTGGCTTTGTCGAGCGTGTTAAGGTCGGGGTAACGCGGCACGGCGACGAGACTGCGGGCCAGCGCCAGGGCGTCCTTCGCGCGCCCCAGCTCATTGTAGGTGCGCACCAGCCATTCTTCATTGTGGGCGTAATTGTGGATGCGGTCTGGCGGCAGCAATTGGCGGATCATGTAGGCATGGTCCACGCAGCTCGACGCCGCCTGCTGCCAGGCAGCGTCATCAAAGCGTTTCAG
>JAGRPD010000348.1:0-1728 GCA_020439875.1 Verrucomicrobiales bacterium | reverse complement strand
GGGTTTGAATCCGTCCCACAGATGGATCCGGTAGTGATGCGCGGGATGATCCGGGTCGGCGGCAAAGATTTGGTCCAGCAGCGCATTCACCGCCATCGGGCTGGAGATCGGTGCCTTGTCCTTGCCCTGCCAGATTTTCCAAACCAAAAACGCCTTCGCTTCCACATCCTCGGGAAATTCCTGCACCAGGGTTTCAAGATCGCGGATGCAATCCAGCGTGCGTTGCTTGGCATCGCGTTTGTCGTCGCGATAAAAATTTTCCAGCATCTCGATCCACTGGCGTTCGCGTGGTGTGACGTCCTCTTTGCCCCCGACCGCGTTGACCAGAAACGCCTTCGCCCGCTTGTCATTGTTCACGTTGGCCATGGCCATGCCCCAGTAGGCCATCGCGCAACCCGGGTCGTAAGCGGCTGCTTGGCGGAAGGAGCGCTCCGCCTCCCAATACCAAAAGCCATGCAGTTGCGCGATGCCTTGCAGGAAAAATCGCTGAGCCAGCGGCTTGCTGGTGGTGATCTCAAACTTCAAGCGCGGCAGTCCGTCCATCAGCACCGCCTGCTGACGCGGACCTTCGTTGAAAGCCTCGCCATGCGTGGAATGTCCAGCCGCAGGCTCGGCCGCACGCAGCGGCACCACACCGAAAGCAGAGGCCAGCCAAACCAAGGCGAGAAAGCGGGGAGAAAAGGGCATCCCGATAAAACGCCGTTTCTCGAAAGTGTTTCGCGACAAACTGAAGAACTCCCCACTCCCAGGTGGAACCACGAATGCACACCATTGATTGAAGCTTCCACGCTGGCAGGCTTGGCAGCGTCGTCTCTCCTCCCAAAAAATTCGCGTCCCTTCGTGGTTTCAACTCAATGCAACCCTCGATAGGAAAAGCCATCCCGCCGCGTAAGTCTCCATGGAGCCTCTATCGCAATCCGGTGGGCTCCCATCCCCGAACATGCGAAATCTCCCACGGATCCTTCATTGGCTGCCCCTGCTGGCGGGCTTGGTCCTGCCTGCGGCATTGAGAGCTGCCGAATCACCCGCACCCTTCAGCCCCGAGCAGATTCATTTTTTCGAAAAAGAAATCCGCCCCTTGCTGATCGAGCGCTGCCAGGACTGCCACGGCGCGCACAAACATGAAAACGGCCTGCGTCTGGACAGTCGGGCTGCGGTGGTGCGTGGCAGCGATTACGGCCCCGTCGTCGTGGCGGGAAAGCCAGCGGAGAGCAAACTCATCCACGCTCTTCACGGTCAAAATGGCGCGGAAAAAATGCCCAAAAAGGGAGCGCCCCTCAGTGAAACGCAGATCGCGGCCATGACCCGCTGGATCCAGGAGGGATTGCCCTGGCCCGCAGAGACCGAGGTCGCGGCCACTGAGGAAAAAAACGATCCCCACCAGCACTGGGCGTTTTTGCCCGTCGTGAAGCCCGCCGTGCCGGCCATGTCCCCCGAGGCCGGTAAAAATGAAGTGGACGCTTTTGTCGGTGCCAAACTGCAAGCCGCAGGTCTCGATTTCGCCGAACCCGCAACCGCCGCCGATCTCTGCCGCCGCCTGCACGTCACCTTGACCGGCCTCCAGCCTCTCCCAGACCGGGTGCGAGCTTTTGAGAAAGACTTCGCCACCGATGTCGATGCCGCCGTGGCCGCTCTGGTGGATGAATTGCTCGCCTCCGAACACTATGGCGAGCGCTGGGCGCGTCACTGGCTCGATGTCGCTCGTTACTCGGACACCGAAGGCTACAC
>JAGRPD010000029.1:29819-30867 GCA_020439875.1 Verrucomicrobiales bacterium | reverse complement strand
TCGGGAGAGATCGAGCTACGGACGCTGGCGGCGGTTTCGGGTGGCCTGGCCTCTCCAGAGTCGTCCTGTGCGGTGAGTGGTGTTAGGCGTCGGGGATGACGGGGGGGAGATTCCAGACTTTTTGGGCGTAGTCGCTGATGGTGCGGTCGGAGGAGAACTTGGCCACGCGGCTGGTGTTGAGGATGGCCATGCGATCCCAAACGCTGGAGTCGCGGTAGGCGGCGTCGATGCGGGCCTGGGCCTGGCAGTAGGCTTCAAAATCGGCAAGAACGAAGTAGGGGTCTCCCTGCTCGAGGAGGCTGTCACGCAGGGGTTTGAAGTCCTGGGCGTTGCCGGTGAAAAAGTCGGAGGCGAGCCAGTCGATGGCGTTGCGAAGATTGGCGTTGGTCCAGTAGTGCTCCCAGGGGTTGTAGCCGCGGGCTTTGAGGGCGGTGACTTCCTCGACGGTGAGACCGAAGATGAAGATGTTGTCGGAACCGACCTCTTCGAGAATCTCGACGTTGGCTCCATCGAGGGTGCCAATGGTGAGGGCTCCGTTGAGGGCGAGTTTCATGTTGCCGGTGCCGGAGGCTTCCTTGCCGGCGGTCGAGATTTGCTCGGAGACGTCGGCAGCGGGGATGATGCGCTCGGCCAGGGTGACGCCGTAGTTGGGGAGGAAGACGACCTTGAGCTTGCCGTGGATGCGGGGGTCGTTGTTGATTTTTTCCGCCACGGCATTGATGGCGTGGATGATGGTTTTGGCCAGGAAGTAGCCTGGGGCGGCTTTGGCTCCGAAGATGAAGACGCGAGGCTGGACGTCGGCGGTGGGATCTTCCAGCAGGCGCTGGTAGAGGTGGACGATGTGCAGCAGGTTGAGGTGCTGGCGCTTGTATTCGTGCAGGCGCTTGATTTGCACGTCAAATAGGGCGTCGGGGCTGACGGTGACGCCGCAGAGATCCTGAATGACGGCGGCGAGGGCTTGCTTGTGGCTGCGCTTGATGGCGCGGAAGCGCTGCTGGAAGCTGGCTTCGGTGGCGTGGGCATCCAGATCCCGCAGGCGGCTGGCGTC